>URDZ01000099.1:0-7357 GCA_900546725.1 uncultured Collinsella sp.
TCCTTGATGCGCCAGCGGTGGTCGACGGCGTGGATCGAGAGCTCGGTTTCGATCTGGAAGCCCTCGGAAAGCACAGGGAAGGTTTTAACGAACGGGCGGCTCATGGCACGGTAGCCGGTCATGACATCATCGAAGCTGTAGCCATAGATCCACTTGATCATGGCACGGACCAGATTGTTGCCAAAGCCGTGGAAGGCACGCTTGTTCTCCTCGGCATAGGTGCCGTTGGAAAGGCGATCGCCTACGGTCATGTCGGCCGTGCCGTTAAGGATGGGCTCGCAGAGGGCCTTGGCCGCCTCGGCGGGGTAGGTGTCGTCTCCGTCGACCATCAGGTAGCAATCGGCGTCGATATCGCGAAACATCTGGCGGCACACGTTGCCCTTTCCCTGACGGGGCTCAAAGCGGACTGTGGCGCCGTGCTCGGTGGCAATGCGTGAGGTATCGTCCGACGAGTTGTTGTCATAGACATAGACCGTCGCCTGCGGAAGCTCGCGGTGAAAGTCATCGATGACTTTGCCGATCGTGAGCGCTTCGTTGTAGCAAGGGATGATGACGGCGATGGATTCAGAATTCACTTAATGCTCCTTATACATTCAATCCTAGAAAGTATAGCCGTTTGGGCCTGGCATCCTAAGATGTGGGTTAGTTCTCCAGTTTTGTTGCGCGAATCGTTTGCATGGCCGTCGGGTCTATACTGTTCGTTTGTCAACGATTACGAGTAAAGGAGTTGCATCCGTGTCGGATCAGACAAAGCAACAAGAAACTCGCAGTCTGCCTGCGACGTTTGCTAAGAACGAATTTGAGAAGGACGCGTTTATCCTTCGTCAGCTGGTTACCAAGGATTTTAAGATCAAGTATCGCCGTAGCGTTCTGGGCGTCGCATGGTCGGTGCTCAACCCGCTGCTGATGATGATCGTCATGGCCATCGTGTTCTCGACGATTTTTGGCCAGGGCCGCAATGGCTCAATGACGCCCGAGATGTACCCGCTGTACTTGATCGTGGGTAACATTACCTTTGCCGTCATGTCTGAGTCTACTAACCAGGCCCTGACGTCGATCGTGGGCGCTGCCCCTCTGCTCAAGAAGGTTAAGGTGCACCGCTGGGTTTTCCCGGTGCAGAAGGTGCTCTTCTCGCTGGTCAACTTTGCCTTCTCGCTGGTCGCCGTCGCCATCGTCATGCTGTGGTTCCGCGTTATGCCTTCTTGGCACCTTATTCTGCTGCCGGTTTGCCTGCTGCTGCTTATGTGCTTCTGCATGGGCCTGGGCATGATGCTCTCTGCCCTTACGGTCTTCTTCCGCGACGTTATGCATCTGTGGAGCGTCGTCATTACGGCGTGGACTTACATTACGCCCATCTTCTGGACGACTGACTATATTGCGCAAATGCCGCATCTCGTGCGTATCTTGATGTATGCGAACCCCATGTTCAACTACCTGCAGTTTATGCGCGATATCTTCCTGTTCCAGACTACGCCCTCGCTTATGACGTTTGGTATGTGCGTTGCCTGGGCGGTTCTTGCGCTTATTATTGGCTATACCGTGTTCCATAAGTCCGAGCGCAAGTTCATCCTCTACATCTAAGGAGTGCTGTGATGACTGAATCTGTTGTTGATTACAGCGAGCAGCCTCTGGCTGTCGAGGTCGACGACGTCACCATGATCTTTAACATGGCGTCCGAGTCGCTGACCAACCTCAAGGAGTACTTCATTAAGCTTGCCAAGCACGAGCTGTTCTTTGAGGAGTTTAGGGCGCTTAAGCACATCTCGTTTGATATTCATCGCGGCGAGGTTGTGGGTCTGGTCGGCACCAATGGCTCCGGCAAGTCTACGATGCTCAAGATTATCGCTGGCGTTCTTGAGCCTAGCGAGGGCAGCGTTAAGGTGCACGGTAACATCGCGCCGCTGATTGAGCTTGGCGCCGGCTTTGACCCCGAGCTGACCGCCCGCGAGAACATCTATCTGAACGGCGCCCTGCTCGGCTATACCAAGGAGTTCATCGACGCCAACTTTGACGGCATTATTGAGTTCGCTGAGCTTCAGAACTTTGTCGATATGCCGCTTAAGAACTTCTCCTCGGGCATGGTGGCGCGTATCGCCTTTGCAATCGCGACGATTACCGAGCCCGATATTCTTATCGTTGACGAGACGCTGTCCGTCGGTGATGTGTTCTTCCAGCAGAAGTGTGAGGCTCGCATTCAGCACTTTATCCAGAGCGGTGACGTGACGGTTCTGTTCGTTTCGCACTCCATGGAGCAGGTTGAGCGCATCTGCCAGCGTGCCGTTTGGATTGAGAAGGGTGACCTTCGCATGGACGGCCCGGTCGATGAGGTCTGCAAGGCGTACCGCGAGCAGTTCAACTAGGTTATAATTACTTGCGCCTGACAGGCTTGTGCTTGCTTGGGCGTGCGGTTATTTGCTCCATTAGCTCAGTTGGATAGAGCAGGGGACTTCTAATCCCAAGGTCGACGGTTCGAATCCGCCATGGAGCACCATCGTTTATTAAGCCCAGACCGCTTGGTGGTCTGGGCTTTTTCACATGCCGGTGTTCTTTGTTCTTGCCGGGTATACGTTTAGGCCGAAGCCGTGGCGTGAGCTGCTATTGTGCTGCTGATGTGGATTGGTTATACGGCGCACCAAAGGGGGCTGGAGCCGAGCGTGAGCAAGCCTCTGCTTATGACGCTGCCAGCATCGTGGTTCTTCGCGTCAATCGTACGCTGTGCCTGCGATATTGGATTGGCGTACGTGATCAAGAAGGCGTAACAAAAGCGGGGAGGACCAACTTGGCCCTCCCCGCTGTATCTAGTCTGCCTTCAGGCACTCGGGCAAGACGTTTGCAACTGCATTCATCGCCTGCGGCCTCAGGTACTGCTCATTGAGCTTTACCTTTCTGTAGGCGTAGCGAGTGTCTGCCGAGTATTTGATCAACACATCGGTGAAGAACCGCTCCCAGCTCAGGTAGTCGCGGCTTTCGATATAGCTTGAGGGATCCTCGAGGATTTTTAAGATATCGTTACTGGGAATGAGGCCAGATTGCAGGAGTGTCCACTCGAATGATTCGGGGAGGAACAAGCGTACGTTCTTGTAAACGCGCTGTCCGAGCACCTTTTCGATGTAGGGACCAAATGCTGCTCCGTCTCCAATAGCAAGGATGTTTTGCTCGGGACATTCGTGAATCGTACGTTTTAGATTCGCAACGCCGGTGGCGGTATAGCAGGGGATCCCGAGTCGGTTGCAAAGAGCGTCGTAGAATTGATAGCCAGATTTGCTATCCTCGACAACTACGGCGTCGGGTACCTCGAATCCAACATTTAGATCCTGATACAGCATACTTGCCGTGTGGTCATATAGCGGCTTGGTCACCGAGTAGAAGCGCCTGTCGCTCTTGCGGCCATTGATTGTTTTACTTGTCGTGTTGACTAGCTTCAGGATCTCATCAACGCTGTAGGGGAGCTCGTTGGCATCGCGACGAGATATCAGAACAAAATAGTTGGACGAGCCGTTGACGGCTTTGGCGAAGTCCTTTGAGTAGATAAACTCGTTACCCTCATCTAGAAAGACGATTGAATCTTCGATGATCGATAGCTCGCGCTCCCAGCGTCTGCCGGAAAGCGTTTCGCAAGGCACGTCGCAACTGAGTGCAACGCCGCTTTCCGGTCCTCGGTCGTTGTAGTCGCGAATCATCGAGATGAGCGTCGTTTTACCCGTGCCGCTGTTGCCGCGTATAAAGGAAATATTGCGCTTAAACGTGAGTGTGTATTTGACCTTTGCACGCTCTACGACAACGGTATGCGTTCCCTTCATTACTCATCAACATCCAAAAAGTCATTCGTGGCGCCGACAAACTCCTGCATGTTTCTGACGATGCGGCCATCGTTTTCAACGCGGATTTCAAAGCTCTTCCAGGGGAATTTCATGATGTGGTATAAGGTCACCATCACATCCTGCTCTTTGCCGATCTTGAGTAGCCAGCGGGCACAGTTGTCTCCGCAGGTGGATGCGTTGAACACCATATTTGGGAGATTGCGCACCAGCAGCAGCGTCTTAACGCCGCCGGACAGTTCGAGTGGGGTGATCGAGCCCAGCTGTTTGCTTACGATGTTGTGGGGACCGATGAGCTCTGATCCGTCCACGCTTTTAATAATCTGTGCGGCCATAGGGTCTTCGAACCATGAGTCCAAGTATGAGTTCCTAAAATAGGTTTCGGTATCGTAGATGGAACCGGGGTAATCCCCCAGATGGATGCTTAACATGCGCGTCTCCAGACGTTGTGTGACTGCAATGATTATATGCCAGTAATAAAGTGCCGCCAGTAGCGAGGTTGCTGCTGGCGGCACTGGCATTATTAGCGTGTGAATCGCGTTGATGGATTTGCTCGCGAGGCTACTTTTCGAGGCGTTCCCTCAGCAGCTCCAGCGCGTGGGCGTAGCCTTGCAGGCCCTCGCCGGTGATGGTGGCGAAGCAGGCTAGGCGGGCGTAGCTCACCTGGCGGAAGTCTTCGCGCGTCTCTACGGCGCTGATGTGCACCTCGACGGCAGGGATGGCAACGGCCTTGAGGGCGTCGAGGATCGCCACGCTCGTATGCGTGTAGGCGGCCGGGTTGATGACGATGCCGTCGACCTTTCCGTAAGCCTCCTGGATCTTGTCGACGATGCTGCCCTCGTGGTTAGACTGGAAGACCTCGACCTCGTCGAAGCCCTGTGCGGCACCCGCTTCCTGGCAGATCTGCACTAAGCGATCGTAGTTGTCGCTGCCGTAGATGCCTGGCTCGCGAATGCCGAGCATGTTGAGGTTGGGGCCGTTAATGACGAGTGCTTTCATGGTTGCTTCCTTTGCAGTTGAAAAACCACCACAAAGGTGCCTGCCCCCTTTGTGGTGGTTTTGGTTAGAGAGCGGGTGGGAGGGTGTCGAGGAGGGCATGGGCGGTGTTGGCGGCGCAGTCGCGTGAGTCGATGATGTAGTCGGCCCAGGCGCGGTAGCGCGGCATACGCTGCTCGGCCAGCTTGTCGATGCCGTCGCGCGCGGTGATGGGGCGGCCCTTGTGGGCGAGCTCGTCGAGCTTGCGGTTGAGCATCACGATTTGGCTGTTTTGGTGCAGCAGAGGGTAGTTCTCGTCGCGCGTAACCACGCCGCCGCCGGTGGAGAGCACCAAGCCGCTGCGCTTGGAGATGTCGGCCAGCGCTGCCGTCTCCTGCTCGCGGAAGGCCGCCTCGCCGCACTTGATGATAAAGTCGGCGCAGGGCATGCCCAGGCGCTCCTCGAGGGCGCGATCGAGATCGATGTGCTCGCGGCCCGTGAGCTGGGCGATCTGCTCGCCCACGCGGGTCTTGCCCGAGCCCGGCATGCCGATCAGCGCGATGTTCTGTTCGCGGCGTGACAGGCGCTCCGTTACGTCCAGGATCCTCTCGCGCGGGGTGGCTTTGCCGGTATAGCGCTCGACAGCTTGTGCCGCCTGGGCAACAAGCATAAGCAGGCCGCCGATGCAGGGGATGCCGCGGCGCTCGGCCTCGAGCATCAGGCCCGTGCGGGCGGGGTTGTAGACAATGTCGATGACGCCCTCGAGCGCATCGAGGCCTTCGAGCGTGCAAGGCGCGTCGGGGCAATGGGGGAACATGCCGGCGGGCGTGCAGTTGACGAGTAGGGAGGCGTCGGACTGCTGCGCGATATTGTCGTAGTTGACCTCGCTCGTGCGACCCACGGGTACGACGATGGCGCCCATGTCTCCCAGCACCATACTTGCCGTGGTGCCGGCGCCGCCGGTGGCACCGAGCACGAGGGCCTTCTTGCCGGCAACCTCAACGCCCAACTCCTCGACCAGGCACTGGAAACCGAAGTAGTCAGTATTATCGCCGTGCAGGCGGCCGTCGGGCAGGCGCGTGATGGTGTTGACGTTGCCCATGCGCTCGGCGAGCGGGCTCAGCTCGTCCAGGTATTCCATGACGGCGCGCTTGTAGGGGATGGTCACGTTGGTGCCCTCCCATTCGTCGCCCGTCATAAAAGCCTCAAGATCCTCGGGCTCGCGCTCAAAACGCACGTACTCAAGCCCCGCCAGCTCCTTGTAGATGGTCGGGGTGTAGCTGTGGCCCAGCACGCGGCCCAGCACGCCGTAGGGGCGGGTTGCGGCGGTATCGGTCATCTAGAGCACCTCCGTGTAGCTGCCAAAGTAGGTGAAGCTCTCGCATACGTCGTCGATCGAATCGAGCAGGTCGTCGAGGGCCTTGCTGCCAAAGGGACAGTCCAGGTCAAAGTAGAACATAAACTCAAAGTCGCGACCGGGGATGGGGCGGCTCTCGAGCTTGATGAGGTTGATGTTGAGTGCGTAGAAGCGCTCGAGCACGCGATAGAGGGCGCCCGGCTCGTTGGCCGTGGTGATCATGAGCGAGGTACGGTTGGCACCGGGATAGACGCGTGGCTCGCGGCTGATGACGACAAAGCGCGTGTAGTTGTTGTCCGAGTCCTGGATGTCGGACTCCAGCACCTCCAGGCCATAGAGTGCCGCGCAGCTGCGCGATGCGATGGCGGCAACATCGGTGCGGTCGGAATTGGCGACCATCTCGGCCGACATGGCGGTGTTGGGGTACTTGGTGGCGTGCAGGTCGTGGGACTCGATAAAGCCCGCACACTGGGCAATGGCTTGGCCGTGGCTGTAAACCTCGCGCACGTCGGCGAGCTTGGTGCCGGGCTTGACGAGCAGATTGTGGTCGATCTTGAGGCGCAGCGAGCGCACGATGTGGAAATCGAACTGGGCGAGCAGGTCGTAGACGGCGTTGACCGATCCGGCAGTTGAGTTTTCGATGGGCAACACGCCAAACTCGCAGAAGCCGTCGCGCACAGCGCGCATAACGCCTTCGAAGGTCTCGAAAAACGCGATGTCGGGCACGTCGAAGAGCTTGCACGCGGCTATCTGGCTATAGGCACCTTCTACGCCCTGGCAGGCAACGGTGGCCGTTTGAGGGAAGGGCGTGTCGGAGGCTGCAGCCGTGGCGTGGGCCTTTTGCGAGACGGTGATGCCCTTGAGCTCGTTGATGTAGCGCTGCTGCTCGGCTTTGCTCATGCTCATGAGGAGACGGAACAGGGTGATGGTCTGCGCCTCGTAGCGCTCGGGCGCGCGGCTGGCGAGGTTGTTGAGTTTTGAGCGCTCGCGGGCGGGGTCAAAGACGGCCTTGCCCATCTCGATCTTTGATTTGGCGACCTCGGTGGCAATGTCCATACGCTCGACAAAGCTGTTGAGGAGCGTGGTGTCGATGCCATCGATGGCCTGGCGGATGTCAGCAAGGTCCATAGGGACCCCTTTCACGTGTCGGTGATTTTTCTGGGACGGGGATTAAAAAATCATTGTGTAACTAATGATTTTTTAATCC
>URDZ01000100.1:0-7091 GCA_900546725.1 uncultured Collinsella sp.
CCTTCGGAGCCGCGGACAAGGCGCCGCACTGGTCTGCGGAGTGTTCTGAAAACCAAGCCCGGCCCCCGCCTGCGATGACGCTGCTGCGAGCGGCCTGCGATGGGGCCGTTGTTGGTTGGGGCCGCTGGGCTGACGAGGCACGTGGCCGTTGTGGGCCCTGGTCCCGGCGGCGGCCTCGGCGCTTCACGCCTGCCTCCTTGGGGGACTGTGGAGCGCGGATCGCAGCTGCGGCGCGTTGCGCCTGCTGCCTTGGGCAACTTTGGGGTCGATTGAGGTTGTCTGCACAATTCGCGGTATTATGTTTGCGGAGTTTTGAAAGGAGCCGCTGGTGGTCACGACGACGTTTGCTTCGCCTTTGGGCGAAATCCTGCTTGCCGCTGATGGCCGCGGTTTGACGGGGCTTTGGTTTGAGGGGCAGGAGCACTTTGGCTCCACGCTTCTCAAAGAAGATCCCGAACATGTTGAAGGCGCCGATGCGGTTTCTGGTGCTGGCGGCATGTCTTCGGTGAATCCGACAAACGGTGTGGCTTCTTCGGTACTTGAGCGTTCTTGGGCTTGGTTGAATGCTTATTTTGCAGGGCAGGAACCTCGGTTTACGCCGCCGTTGCATTTGATTGGCACGGCGTTTCAGCGTGAAGTTTGGTACGAGCTGCTTTCTATTCCGCGTGGCGAGGTCGCCACGTATGGCGAGATTGCCCAGCGTGTTGCGGCTCGACATCGTGTACCGGGAAACGAGGACCCCGTTGTGTCTCCCCGTGCCGTGGGGGCCGCGGTCGCGCGTAATCCCATTTCGATTATTGTGCCGTGCCATCGCGTGGTTGCCGCCGATGGTTCGCTCAACGGATATGCCGGCGGGCTTGATCGCAAGGAGTGGCTGCTTCGGCTTGAGGGCGCGTACGAGGACTAACGTTCAAGCACTTTGCATGGCCAAGACACCCTGAAAGAACGAGTCGCCGCCCTTTCGCGGCCGGCATGCGTCCAAGCGCTCGGCATATGTGCCTTAAGTTTGGCTAAGCCCTATCCAGCGTTTTTAGAAACGTGCAGGTTGAGCAGCTAAGGCTGCGCTAAGGCGGCTGGCGGTGCGCTATCATCGGCAATATCGAAATCTGTATAGCCGCGCGCCAAAGGAACAACTATGAAGCTGATGCTTGCCGAGGACGAACCCGGCCTCTCCCGCGCCCTTACCGCGATTCTTCAACATAGCGACTACGAGGTCGATACCGCGCTCGATGGTCTGACGGCGCTCGAGTATCTGCTCGCCAACGACTATGACGCCGCAATTCTGGACATCATGATGCCCGGCATGGACGGTATCGAGGTACTCAAGCGCACACGCGCCGCCGGTAAGCGACTGCCCATCATCATGCTCACGGCAAAAAGCGAGGTGTCCGATAAGGTCGAGGGCCTGGATGCCGGTGCCAACGACTACCTGACCAAGCCGTTCGCCGCCAAGGAGCTGCTCGCACGCATTCGCGCCATGACGCGTGCCGCGACGGCAATTGACGCCACGACGCTCAGCGTGGGCAACGTGCGCCTCGACACGGCATCGTGCACACTCGTGGGCCCTTTGGGCGAGGAGCACCTGGCCAATCGAGAGTTTCAGCTTATGGAGCTCTTTATGCGCAACGCCGGCACGCGCATGCCCACCGAGCGTTTGATGCTCGAAGTTTGGGGTGAGGACGCGCCCGAAGGCGCTAACGTGGTGTGGGTCTATATCTCGTACCTGCGCAAAAAGCTGACGGCGCTTGGTGCCAACGTGGCCATCCGTGCATCGCGCAACCAGGGCTATTCGCTCGAGGTTGTTGAGGAGGGCGAATAGGCGTGAGCGCGAGTGCGTGGTGGAAGCGCACGACGGCAAAGCTCGGCATGGGCGCGGACTCGGGTAATCCGGGGCGCGCCGATGCTGCCAGTGCAATGGGACGTCGCCTGCGTCGTAAGTTCATCCTGGTTGCCATGGGTGCCGTGACCGCCGTGCTTACGCTTATCATCGCCGGCATCAATATCGTCAACTACTCGCATGTCTGCAAGATGGCCGACGCTCGTCTGGACTATATCTTGGCGGGCAAGGACGGCATCGATTGGACGGATGAGCCCAAGACCGATCTCGGCGAGGATGTGGGCGCCGGTAAGACCGCTGCCGGCGACAGGGTGGTCATGCGCACCGGGCACTTCGAAGGTATGACGGCGGAGTCTCCCTTCGACACGCGCTACTTTACGGTGTCGATTGCCGGTGGGCAGGTGACCGATGTCAACACGGCCCGTATTGCCGCGGTGGGTGCCAAGCGTGCTGCACGCATCGCTGCAGGACTATATTCCAAGGGTTGGACCTCGGGCTTTTCTGGTAACTACCGCTATACGGTTACGGTTCAGGGCGACGAGACCACCTATGTGTTTGTGGACTGCTCGCGCGAGCTTGCAAGCTTTCATTCGTTTTTGAGCGCGAGCGTGGCGATTAGTTGCATTGGCTGGCTGGCGGTGTTGGCAATTGTGGCGGGTGCCTCGGGCGCGGTGATTCGGCCGATGGTCGAGAGCTACAGCAAGCAAAAGCGCTTTATTACCGATGCAAGCCACGAGATCAAGACGCCGCTGGCCGTGATTGATGCCGCCAATGAGGTGCAAGAGATCGAGAGCGGCGAGAGCGAGTGGACGCAGAGCATTCACGAACAGGTTGCACGGTTGACGGCGCTCACGGAGCGTCTGGTGTTTTTGGCTCGCATGGACGAGGGTTCGGCGGGCTTTACCATGATATCGATCGATCTTTCGGAGGCAGTGGACAAGGCGGCGTCGCCGTTTGAGTCGGTGGCGGTTTCGCGTGGCAAGCGTCTGTCGACGTCGATTGCGAGTGGCGTGCGGGCCCATGCCGATGCTGCAGCGGTGGCGCAGGTGGTTGAGCTGCTGCTGGATAACGCCACGCGCTATGCGAGTGAGGGCAGTGTAATTGAGTTGAGTCTGCGTGCCGTCTCACGCGGTGCAGGCAAAGGTTCGGCCGAGCTTGTCGTTTCGAACGCCGTGGACGAGCTGCCCGAAGGCGACCTAGATCGATTGTTCGACCGCTTCTATCGTGCGGACGTGTCGCGCAGCTCCAAGACGGGCGGCTCGGGCGTGGGCCTATCCGTGGTGCGTGCCATCGCCGAAGCCCATGGTGGGAGCGCTTCTGTCTGCGGCCACGGCAACCAGATCACCTTCACCGTCCGCCTCTAAAACCTGCCAAAATGAACCTGTCCCTTTTTGGTCGGTGCGAAATGGGTAATACTAAAGAGTTATCCGACCAGATGGGAATTAATCGATGGCCTATATCGAATTCAAAGACGTCATCAAGGCATACGGCGAGGGCGACGCCCGCATTCACGCACTCGACGGCGCGAGTTTTACGGTCGAGCGCGGCGAGCTCGCCATCATTTTGGGTGCTTCAGGCGCCGGTAAAACGACGGCGCTCAACATCTTGGGCGGCATGGACACGGCAACTTCCGGCACCGTGACGGTGGACGGGCGCGACGTGAGCTCCGCTAACGAGGCGCAGCTCGTGGAATACCGCCGCGCCGACGTCGGCTTTGTCTTCCAGTTCTACAATCTGGTCCCCAACCTGACGGCCCTCGAAAACGTTGAGCTCGCAGCTCAGATTTGCCCCGATTCGCTCGATGCCGAACAAACGCTTCGCCAGGTTGGCCTGGGCGAGCGCCTGGGCAACTTTCCGGCACAGCTTTCGGGCGGCGAGCAGCAGCGCGTGTCCATCGCCCGCGCACTGGCAAAGAACCCCAAGCTGCTTCTGTGCGACGAGCCCACGGGCGCGCTCGACTATAAAACCGGCAAGCAGATCTTGCAGCTGCTGCAGGATACCTGCCGCAAGCAGGGCATTACGGTCATCATCATCACGCACAACTCCGCGCTCGCGCCCATGGCCGATCGCCTGATTCGCTTTAAGAGCGGCCGCGTGGAGAGCGAGACGGTCCAGCAAAATCCCGTGCCTATCGAGACGATCGAGTGGTAGCGCCCATGGATCAGGACCGCCAAAACAGCCAACGCCGCGACGCGCAGAACACGGAGCGCGAGCAGGATTTTACGACCTACCGCACTGCCCAAAGCTCAAACGATATGGTGCCGACGGTGTTTCGCCGCGGTGTCTACCGCACGATTCGCGGCAGCCTCAAACGCTTCTTGTCTATCGTCGTGATCACCGCGCTCGGCGTGAGCGTGATGTGCGGCCTTAAGGCGGGTTGCGAGGACCTGTGCGATTCGGTTGACGCCTACTTCGACCAGCAAAATGTCTATGACATTAACGTGCAGTCGACCTATGGCCTGACTGACGATGATCTCGACGCCATCCAAGAGGTCGATGGCGTCGAAACGGCCGAGGGCATCTACACCGAGACCGCCTACACCGCCGTGGGCACAACGCGCGAGCGCGTGGTCGTGCAAAGTCTCTCCAAGGAGAATATCGATCAGCCAGTGCTCGTGAACGGCGATTTGCCCGAGAGCGCCGATGAGGTCGCGGTGACTTCGAAGTTCCTGAAGGCTTCGGGCAAAAAGCTCGGCGATACGGTGAGCTTTGCTGCCAACGATGCGAGCTCGTCGAACCAAAGCGCCAAGGATCAGTTTGCCGATGGCGATTACACCATCACGGCCGAGGTTCTCGATCCCACTGATGTGAGCTCCGACTCGACGGTCAACGCCTTCCGTGCCGCCTCGGCGGCGGACTATAAGTTCTATGTGAGCGAGGACGCCGCGACATCTTCTTCCTACTCCGCGGTCCACGTGGTCGTCGAGGGAGCCAAGGATCTCAACTCATATTCGGATGCCTACGCGGCAAAGATCAATGAGGTCAAGGGCAATATAGAGAAGATCCGCGAGGAGCGTGAGAAGGCGCGCGCTCAGGAGCTGACGGTCGACACGCCGACAAGCTTGGATGCGGCCGAGCGTCAGGCCGCCATGCTCTTTGGGATCGAGCAGGACAACATCAATCGCATGGCCGAGGGCAGCGACGAGCGTGCGCAGGCGCAAGCCGACCTGGACCAGCGCCGTGCCGCCGCCGACCAACAGTTTGCCGACGCCCGCGCCGAGCTTTCCGATCTGGGAGAATGCACCTGGTACATCCAGGACCGCGGCAATATCGCAAGCTACTCGAGCGTGGAGAGCGATAGCTCGTCAATTGAAGCCATCGCCACGGTGTTCCCGTTCATCTTCTTTATCGTCGCCGTGCTCATCAGCCTTACCACCGCCACGCGTATGGTCGAGGAGGAGCGCACGCTCATCGGCCTGTATAAGGCGCTCGGCTATTCGCGCGGACGCATCCTGTCCAAATACGTGGACTATGCGCTGTGGGCTTGTCTGATCGGCGGCGTGCTCGGCAACATCATCGGATTTGTGGGCCTGCCGCTGTTCTTGTTTACGGTGTTCGACGACATGTACTCGCTGCCCCAGATGTTGCTTTCGTACGACATCGTGTCCTCGATCGTCTCGGTGGCGCTGTTTGCCGTGGGCGTGGTGGGCGCCACGATTATCGCCTGCCGCCACGAGATGGCCGAGACTCCGGCCTCGCTCATGCGCCCCAAGGCCCCGCGCGCCGGCTCGCGTATCTTGCTCGAGCGCATCGGCTTTATCTGGCGCCGCATGGGCTTTTTGAACAAGGTGGCAGCACGTAACCTGTTTCGCTACAAAAAGCGCGCCTTTATGACCATCTTCGGTATCGCGGGTTGCACCGCGCTTGTGATCTGCGGTATGGGTATTCGCGACACGTCGGTCGCGCTTTCGCCCAAGCAGTATGGGCATATCACGCGCTATGACTTGCTGGCGGTTGCCAATCCCGACGATTTTTCGCAGACGTACGCGGCATTGGATGAGCGCGGCGCGGCTAAGGATTCTAACGTGACGGTGTCTTCGACGCTGCCGATTATGACCGACAACGTCACCTTTACATTTGGCGGCAAGAGCGAGACCGTGCAGCTGATCGTGGTGCCCGATGACCGCACGAACGACCTGGACGACTACGCGCGTCTCGAGGATGAGTCCAAAGAGCCACTGTCTTTGCGTGACGGAGACGTGTATCTGAGCAAGAGTTCACAGCTGGTTCTTGGGATTCAGCCGGGCGACACGGCGCAGGTCCAGGATTCGTCGCTCAACGTCGCCAAGGTCAAAGTCAGCGACATCTCGCTCAACTATTTGGGCAACACGCTCTATATGACGCAGGGCACCTATGAGCGCGCGTTCGGCCGAAGCGCGCGTCTTAACGGCATCTTTGTGCTGCTTAAGGGCTCGTCGGCCGACCAGATTGCGTTTAGCAAGAATCTTAAGAGTGACGGTTGGCTCACCATCTCGAGCACGGCCGAACATTGGCAGAACTACGAGGCGAACTTCACTATCATCAATTCCGTCGTGGTGCTCGTGACCTTTATGGCGGCGTGCCTGTCGTTTGTGGTGGTGTTTACGTTGTCCAACACGAATATCTCCGAGCGCGAGCGCGAGCTGGCGACCATCAAGGTGCTGGGCTTCCGCCGTGGCGAGGTACACCATTACGTCAACAAGGAGACGTTGATCCTCACGGCGATTGGCACCGCACTGGGCGTGCCGCTGGGTGGCCTGCTTGCCGAGAGCTTTACGTACATCCTGCAGATGCCGTCGCTGTACTTTGACGTCGAAGTCGAGCCGCTGAGCTACGTGCTTGCCGTGGTGCTTTCCTTCGGCTTTACGTTTATCGTCAACCTCGCCACCAACCGTACCCTCAATAAGATCGACATGGTCGGCGCCCTCAAGAGCGCCGAGTAACCTGTCCTGGGATTCAAGTTCTAGCGAGCTGCCGACGCGCCCGCAGCGGCATTTTTGCATAAACCGCCCCGCCAAATGCATACTTTGACGGGGCGGTTGCTTTTTGCCCATAGGTACCCCAGGGGGCGCCGTGCAAATTCCGGAGTATTCAGCGTCCCGGGGTCCGCGGGCGCGGGGGCGGGGGTGCAAAACTGCGCTGAAAGCCCCGATTCTGAGTCCCAACGCCTCTAGAGCCGCTCGTTTTTTTACAGGATGCGGCCCATGGTGCCTGCCTTTCGGTGGCGCGCGCAGACGTGGTGTAAGAGCGTCCTGAGGTCCGTCGCTGCAAGTCC
>URDZ01000101.1:0-7067 GCA_900546725.1 uncultured Collinsella sp.
AGTTCCGCACGCAAAGAAGGCCACTTAATGTGGCCTTCGTCTTGCGCAGGACTGTAGAGCAGGAAACCTTATATCCGGCCCCTCCGGCCGGGGACCGCGCCGTACCAGCTACAGCGTCATGTTCGGATCGGCGTCGACGTCGAACGGCGAGATTTCTCCTCGGTCGAATTTACGGCGGGCGACCTCCGCGATCATAGCGGCGTTGTCGGTGCATGCCGAGAGAGGCGGCACCGTCACGCGGATGCCCTGGCGCCCGAGCTTCTTGATCATCATCTCGCGCAGATGCGGGTTGGCCGAGACGCCGCCGCCGATGCAGTATTCCTTGCATCCGGTGGCATGCAGCGCGTTCTTGGCCTTCTTGTACTGAACGTCAAAGACCGCGGCCTCAAACGAAGCAGCCAGGTCGGGCAGATGAATCGTACGCCCGGCTTTGGTCTCCTGCTCGATGTAGAGCGTCACCGCCGTCTTGAGGCCCGAAAGCGAGAAGCGGTAGTCCCCCCTGCTGTTAAGCGCACGGGGGAAATCGATCGCCTTGGGGTTGCCCGTCTCGGCCAGCTTGGAAATGATGGGGCCACCGGGATAGCCCAGACCCAACGCCTTGGCTACCTTGTCGAAGGCCTCGCCCACAGCATCGTCGAGCGTCTCACCGAGCACCTCGTAGTCGCCCCACGCCTTCACGTGCACGAGCATGGTGTGCCCGCCCGAGACAAGCGTGAAGATGAACGGCGGCTTGAGGTCGGGCTGCGCCAGCAGGTTGGCAAACAGGTGCCCCTCCAGATGGTTGACGCACACGAGCGGCTTGCCAGCAGCGTAGGCAAAGCCCTTGGCGAAGGCGACGCCAACCACGAGCGCGCCCACCAGGCCCGGACCCTGCGTCACGCCCACGGCGGCAAGCTCACTTGGTGCAATGGCTCCGCCCGTAAGGCCCAGCGATGCTGCGGCATCCTCGAGCGCCGCATCCACGACACTCACAATCACCTCAACGTGTTTGCGCGAGGCGATCTCGGGCACCACGCCGCCAAAACGGGCATGGAAATCAATCTGCGTCGACACCTGGTTGGCCAGCATATTGCCATCCGCATCGATAATCGCCACGGCCGTCTCGTCGCAGGAACTCTCGATAGCGAGCACTAGGCGGCGGCGCTCAATTTCGGCACGCTCCCCCTCGGAGCGCCCAGGCGCAGGCAGCGGCCATACGCGCTGCTCTGCCGCCGTCGGCTCGGGCGAAGCATTGTCGACCGGAAGCACGAGGGGCAGCGGAGCCGTCATGACGATGGCATCCTTGCCGGCACCATAGTAGCCGCGGCGACGGCCAGCCTCGGTAAAGCCCAGAGCGTTATAAAGCGCGATCGCTCCCTCGTTGCCGTCCTCGACCTCGAGCGAAGCCGTGGTGCAGCTGAGCATCTGGGCATCATAGCTCACATGCGACAGCAGCTTGCGGGCAATGCCCTCACGGCGATGTGCCGAGTCGACGGCGACATCCAGAATCTGCACATCACCGTCCACGACCATACCGCCGGCAAGGCCCAGCAGCTTGCCGTCGTCGTGTGCCACCCACCAACTACGCGGCGCAGCGACGTCCTCGCCCAGTTCGGACAGGAACATGCCCGGCGTCCACGCCTTGTGTCCGGCACCTTCAAAGCAGGCAGCCTCTAACGCGCTCGCGCCCTCGGCATCCGCCGCGCCCATGGGACGGAACTGCAGATGACGACCGGCGAGCTCATCGGCAACGCCCGTTATTTCGCTCTGCGCACTCTCGGTAAGACCAAGACGCTTGCGCTCGTTTTCCTCGGCATCCGAAAGGCGCGTGTAAATCGGCAGGACGCGAGCCGGATCGCCGTCACCCGCAGCGTGCGCGAGCAGCAAGCCCTCGCCCGAAGGCCACCACAGGTCGCGCTCCACGCAGCGGGCGATCTCGTCCTCACCCAGCAGCTTGCCATAGCGCACGAGACCGTCGCCGGTCAGCTGAACCTGGTCCCAGTCCGCTGCTTGGCGCCACTCATCGAGCGCCACGGCGGCCTTGACCACGTGTTCGCGCTCAAATTGACGCTCGGGGCCCTCATCGACCAGCATATACAGCGCCGGATATACCTCACCGCGCATAGCATCGGCCAAGATACCAAGCTTGCCGCGCACGCCAGCCTTCCACGCCGTCCAAGCGCAAGCGTCGAGCGTCGACACGCCCAGCAGCGGAACATTGGCACCACGCGCGAGGCCCTTGGCAGTGGAGATGCCGATGCGCACACCCGTAAAGGACCCCGGGCCGCGACCGACCACATAGCAACCAACATCGCTGCGATCCAGACCGGCTTGAGCCAGCACGCCATCAACGGTATTCACGAGCTCAACGTTGGCGTGACGGCGACACATGTGGTCGCCACTCACGAGCTTCGTCTCGCCCGTCTGCCCATCAATCCAGCTTGCCGCGCAGGCAAGCATGTCGGTCGAGGTATCGAGCGCCACCACCAGCGCGTTGTCGTTATGCAAGCTCATCTTGTACAGCCTTATCAATCAAATGGGAAAGCTCCATTGCGCGGTCACCGTGCGCCTCAAGCGTTATCGTTCGCACATCGCTGTCGCCCTCATCACGCTTGAGCGTCACCGAAAGATACTCATCCGTCAGCTCGTCCTGGAATTGTTCGCCCCATTCCAGCAGGCAAGCACCCTCATAGCCCAGCACATCGAAAATGCCCGTATCCTCGAGCTCGTAGGCATGCTCCAGGCGGTATAGATCAAAGTGGAACAGCGGAATACGACCTTGATCGTGAACGGCCATGAGCGCAAACGTAGGGCTCGTAACCATATGCCCATCGCCCAGCCCGCGCGAGACGCCCTTGGTAAAGTGAGTTTTGCCCACTCCCAGGCCACCGGTCAGGATGAGCACATCGCCGTCCTCAAGGCACGGTGCAATTAGCTCGCCAAAGTACTCCGTATCGGCAGCGCAAGTCGTTTTGTAAGTACCTACCCCCAGGCGCTCCAGGGACATATATGCTCCTTATTATTCCGAGGCGTCCTCTGGTGCGGGATGTCGCTCCAGATAATCGCCCAGCATCCTAAAGTCTTCCTCCAGTAGCTCCTGCCACGCCGGATTGCGCAGCGCTGCTGCCGGATGAAAAGTGGGCATTACTACAAAATGCCCCATCTGGTGGAACCTGCCGCGCAGCTTAGTAATGCCAATCTCGGTCTTAAGCACAAAGTGCGTCGCGGGGTTGCCGAGCGTCACGATAATATCAGGCCAGATGCTTCGAATCTGCTCACGCAAAAACGGCGAGCAAGCCAGCACTTCCTCGGGACGCGGATTGCGGTTTCCCGGCGGGCGGCACTTAAGCACGTTGGCAATGTAGACGTCTTCGCGTTTGAGCCCCGCCAGCGACAAAATGCCGTTGAGGTCCTCGCCTGCCGCCCCCACAAAGGGCTCGCCCTGCAAATCCTCATTGCGGCCCGGCGCCTCACCAATAAACATCACGCGAGCGCGGGGGCTTCCCACGCCAAACACGATATTGTGACGCGACTGATAGAGCTGGCAGAGGTGACAATCGCCCAGAACGGCCTCAATTTCCTCGAGTGCGACCTCACGTGGTGCCTGATGGGTATGGCCGGGGATGTGCATGACGCCCATAGCGGCTCCTACACGTAGACCTTGTCGAGACGCATGCCAAAGCCGCAGGCGACCTCGTAGTTAATCGTTCCGCGCAGTCGGGCCATCTCGTCCATAGTGATCTCGGCATCGCCATCGCGGCCGACAATGATCATCTCGTCACCATACTCGGCCTCGGGAATCTCGTGTGCCGGGTTGGACTGAATGGCGACCATAAACTGGTCCATGCAGATATTGCCAACCTGATGCACGCGCTCGCCGCGATACAGCACATCCATACGATTGGAAAGCGTACGCGATAGGCCATCGGCATAACCGATCGGCAGCGTGCAGATCTGAACGCGCGTACGCGGTACGCGGTAGGTAAAACCGTAGCCCACGCCCTCACCCATCGCAGGGTGTGCCACGCGCGTCACACGCGCATGGACGCTCATAACGGGATCAAGCTGCATCACGCGGCCACTCAGCTCGCACGGCTGCATGCCATACAAGCCAACGCCGGCGCGGATCATATCAAAATGCATCGAGGGGTCGAGCATCGAGGACGGCGTGTTGGCGCAGTGCACGATACCGCACTCAAAACCCGCATCCTTAATGGCCTGAACGGCCTCGGTAAAGCGCTGACACTGCAGCTTGTAGTCCCAGCCCGAAGGTTCATCGGCCGTGGCGAAGTGCGTAAATACGCCGTCGCACTGAATACCGCGATGGAAATTTATACCGCGGACAAAGTCGAGCACCTGCGTGTAGTGAACGCCGATACGATTCATGCCCGTCTCGATGGCGAGATGATACTTGCCCACTTTGCCCGCCGCGACGGCACATTCGCCATACGCAAGAGCAAAGTCAGACGTATAGACCGAAGGCATGATATCAAACTCGAGCAACGTCGGAATGGCCTCGATAGGCGGCTCGCTTAGGATGAGGATGGGTTTCGTAATCCCGCCCTGTCGGAGCTCAACGCCCTCGTTAACCGTCGCCACGGCAAACATGTCGGCACCGGCCGAATACATGATCTTGGCGCACTCAACAGCTCCATGACCATAAGCATCGGCCTTAACCACGCAGCACAGGCGCTGACGTGGATTCAGCAAATTCTTATAGGCCCTCGTGTTGCGACGGAGCGCCCCGCGGTCGATCTCGACCCAGGACCAGCGCGTCAAATCGGCTTTATTCATGATTAGTCATCCGACCCTTCGTCCATGATTCCCAGATCTTCGAGCGCATCCTTTGCCGCCAGCTCCATGGCAGGACCGATCAAGTCGATAAGATCGGTCGCGATAACGCTCTTCTCACCATACTCCGTCGCCGCGGCAAAACCGGCGTAGCTGTGAAGTGCGACGGCGTACGAATACAGCAACTCCCAACGATCCATCTCGTCGCGCATGGTGGCAAGCGTGCCGGCCAAAATACCCGCGAGAACATCACCTGAACCGGCAGTTGCCAGAGAAGCCGGACCCGAGAGCGGCAGCAGTACACGCTCAACGCCACAGATAGCCGTCGTCGGCCCCTTGGCAATGACCACCAGATTGTCGGAGCCTGCAGCCCAGACAACCTTCTGCGCGGCTGCAATCGCGGTACCAAGGTCGTTCACCTCGTCACCGGCAACCAGACGCGAAAGCTCACGATAGTGCGGCGTCATAACCAACGGCTGCTCGCGACGATACATCTCGGGGTTACTATCAATACCGTCAATGGCAATCTTAGCAAGGCAGTTGAGTGCATCGGCGTCCAAAATAAGCGGTACATCAAGCTCGAGCAAGCCCGAAACCACCTGCATAGCGCCGGCAGACGTCGTCATACCAGGACCGCACAGTACGCAGCTGTACTTCTTTGCAATCTCGCACACCGTCATGCGCGCAGCGGCGCCAAAGGAGCCGCGGGAATCAGACGGAATAGCAAAGACGGGAATCGAAGGAAGTGCCATGCGAATAAGATTGGCGCAGGCGTCAGGAGCCGCGACCGCCACGTAACCAGCACCCGCGCGAGCTGCAGACTTGGCCGCCATAATGGCAGCACCAGGATATTGCGCAGATCCGGCGACAATAAGCACAGAGCCACGGGAATACTTATCGATATTCGTAGGCAGTGGGGCAAAGTAATCAACTAAGTCACCGGGCTCGACAATCTCAGCGGCGTGGTCGACATCATCGATGACCTCGTCAAGACGGTCGTAAAGATTGCCGCAGATCAAATCGCCAGCATACTCAGGGCCATCAGCGCTATACAAACCAATCTTGGGCGCAATCATCGTCACCGTATGCTCGGCACGAATGCAGTCGTCATCAACAACGCCCGTCTCGGCATTCAGGCCCGAGGGGACATCAATGGATACGACACAATCGGCGCATTCATTGACCGTAGGAATCCAGATGGAGAACGGCGCACGCAGATTCCCGTGAAAACCGGTACCAAAAATGGCATCGACAACAACATCGGCCTTATCAATCAAAACCTCGAGTTCGTCACGCGAAGGGCCGACGCAAACGTGCACATCGCGGCCGGCAGTACGACGAGCAACATGACGTGCCAGAGCAGCAGGAATCTCATCCGGTTCAACCGGAGAAACGATATCCACGTCCACACCCTTATGGCTCAGGATATCGGCGGCAACCCAACCGTCGCCGCCATTATTACCAAAACCGACCAGAACGAGAACCCGATCGGGATTGAGCTTCAAGACCTCGTTGGCGGCAAACTCACCCGCTAGCTCCATAAGCTCGGCCTTCGAAGTCCCTTCGCGTTCGATGATATCCTCGAGACGAACGACTTCTTCGGTACTCAAAACCGGTTTCATCTATGCTCCTAGCGTATCTTGCGAAGCATCGCCCAGGTGCTCCGTCAATGCTGAATTCTGCAGCTGCTCAAGCTCATCTAAAACAGAGCGAGCCTCTTTAAATGTCTGCGCTACGCGTTCCTTGGTGCTCACCTTTTCTTCCTTAGGCTTAGGTCGAGCATCTTCGGTAATCGCGATGGCATTCGCAACGGCCAAGTCTCCTGTAAGCGTAATGGAAAGAGCGACCTCAACAACACCCAGTTCTTGAGCGATCTCGAGAGCACGGCCCGAAAGCAGCGCCTTCGGTTTGCCGAGTTTATCACGCGTAACCGAAACATCCTTGCGACCCACGCCTTGACTAAAACCCGTGCCGAGAGCTTTAAGTACCGCCTCGCGCGAAGCAAAGCGGCTCGCATAGTGAGCAGCGGGACGCGATGATGCATCGCAATACGCACGCTCTTCTTCGGTAAACACACGCCGAGCAAACGACGGCGTCTTTTCAAGAATTGATTTCATGCGGGAAATCTCGACGATATCAACGCCGATACCAGCTTCAGCCATGTTCACCTCCAGATCGCACAGACTAAGTTATTGTAGCCCGTTCACAGAAGATGCGACAAACGAGGGTTATAAAACACAGCTACTATGTGAGACAAAAGCCCGTAAACGCAAAAAAGGGGGAGGCCGCGAGGCCTC
>URDZ01000102.1:0-6994 GCA_900546725.1 uncultured Collinsella sp.
GCAAACAGTCCGTATTTCACCGCAACTGCGGAGGGGAATCCGGCGCCCTTCCTGTTAGCGGGGCACGTAGCGACCGGGCTGAGCTCCGGTGGGCTCGCCATCGCGCGCCACCAGCACGCCGTTCACAAACACAGCCTTGGCGCGACCATGCGCCTCAAAGCCCTCGAGCGGCGTGTAGTCCACGGCCTGATGCTGCGTCGCCGCGCTAATGGTCCAGCGCGCCTTTGGATCCCACACGCACACGTCGGCATCGGCACCCTCGGCAAGACAGCCCTTGCGCGGATACATGCCAAAGACGCGCGCCGGGTTCTCACTCATCAAGCGGCACAAATCCTCGGGACCCAGCTGTCCCTCAAAGCTCGTAGCGATCGCGACGGGGCGATGCTCCACACCGGGCCCGCCGTTGGGAATCGCGCGGAAATCGTCGCGCCCGCGGTCCTTTTGCCCGTGCAGATTAAAGCTGCAGTGGTCGGTGGCGATGGTATCGATCTCGCCGGCCACAAGCGCCTCGCGCAGGGCCGCACGGTCGCCGGCATGGCGCAGCGGCGGACTCATCACATACTTGGCACCCGCAAAGCCGTCCTCTCCCTGCTCCAAATAGCAGGTGTCGTCGAGCATCAGATATTGAGGGCAGGTCTCGACATAGATGTTCTTCTGCCCGCGCGCCTTGGCGGCACGGATGGCCTCGAGCCCCAGCTTGGTCGAAAGGTGCACCACGTTGACCGGAGCGTCCCCGGCCAAGTGCGCCAGATACAGCAGGCGGCTCACGGCCTCGGCCTCACACACGTCCGGACGGCTGAGCGCATGCCCCTCGGGCCCATGAATCCCCTGCTCGTACACGCGCTTCTGCAGTTCATTCACCAACGTGCCATTCTCACAATGCACGCACAGTATGCCGCCCAGGCGCTTGAGCTCCTCCAGCACCTCGAGTGTCTCGGCATCGTCCAAGCGCAGGTGGTCGTAGGCAAAGTAGGTCTTGAACGACGATACGCCCGCCTCGCGCATGGCCGAAAGATCGGCGCGGTTGCGCTCATTCCACTCGGCGAGTGCCATATGAAAGGCGTAGTTTGCCGTGCAGGTGCCGTCGGCGCGATGACGCCACTCGGCCAAGGCATCGGGCATGGTCACGCCGCGATCGGCCGTCGCGTAGTCCACGATGGTCGTCGTACCGCCGCAGGCAGCCGCACGCGTGCCGGTCTCAAAGCTATCGGCTGTCCAATCCATGCCGGTCCAGCACTGCATATGCGTGTGGCCGTCGATAAAGCCGGGGAACACCCAGCAGCCCGCGGCATCCTCGACGGTATCGCCCTCGCCCGGCTCGATTGCTGCGGCAATCCGCACAATCTTGTCGCCCTCCATGGCAAGATCGGCGCGGCGAAGTCCCTGGGGCGTCACGAGCGCGCCGTTTTTGATGATGATCATAATTGCTCCTTATTGGTTGATGCAGTTGGCCACGCGATCAAAATACGAGCAGGCGGCGATATGCTCCGCTATGCGTCGCTGTCCCTTGGCGGTATCGACGTCCCACAGCTCGTAGGCACGCGCCTCGACCAGTACCACGTCGGCACGGCCCTTGAGGATCGAACCGCCGCCGTCCTTGCCCTCAAGACGTATGAGCGCATCGAACAGTTCCGCCGGAAAGAGCACCGGACTCGAAGGCTCGCCGTTGCACGCAAGACGCACCGGGTGTTTGCGGCCACGCTCCTCAAACGCGCGAACCATGGCCTCAAAAGAATCCGCGCTCACAAGCGGCTGGTCGCCCGGCAAAAAGAGACAACCTTTCCAGTTGCGTTGTACCCCCCACGAAAGGCCCGCACGGACGCTTTCGCTGCGCAGCTCGCCATCGTGCAGCACACACGGGCAATGCTTGTCCTCGCAAATCTGGGCGACCTCGGGCCAACGCGTCGAAACCACGACGTCAAAGCCCCGGGGAACCGAATCGATGGTCCGAGAAATCAGCGGCTCACCATAGATATCGGCAAGCATCTTGTTAGAGCCAAACCGCTTACCCTCGCCCGAAGCCATAATGACGCAACCAAGTTTCATGGCGATACCTCCCCTGAAACCATCGTACCCATAACTCGCGCCGCGGGCATCCACATCGAAAGCGCTTATCCCGCACGCCCGCGATGCAAAAAGGGGGCACCCCGCCGGTTGGCAGAGCGCCCCCTTTACATAGCTTACCTCAGCCCGGCTTTAGGCCTGGAGCCAACGGGCGGTGTTGCGCTCGTCGAGGGCCTTGAGGGTAGCGGCGGGATCGGCAACCTTCTGCAGGAACATCATGGCAGCGATGGCGTACGGCTTGTAGCTGGCCTCCTTGTACATGCCCACGCGGTGCATGTCGAAGACGTCGGCGTTAACCTCGCCGTGCTCGCAGGAGACACCGGAGATGTCGGCGGGCAGCGGGTGCATAAAGATGGTGTCCTGGCCGTTGGCAGTCTTCTCCATGAGCTCGGTCGTGGAGCACCAGTCCTGGTGGGTGGCGTTCTGGGCGAGCAGCTCCTTCTCGAGCGCAGCGATGCCGGCGTCGTCGCCCTCGGCGTACAGATTGGTACGCTTCTCCATGGCGGCAAACGGAGCCCAGCTCTTGGGGATCACGATGTCGGCGCCCTCGAAGGCCTCGGCCATGGTGTTGACCTGCTTAAAGGTGGTGCCGGACTCGGCGGCATAGCCCTTGGCGCGCTCGACGACCTCGGGCATGAGGTCGTAGCCCTCGGGGTGAGCCAGGGTGACGTCCATGCCAAAGCGGGGCAGCAGGCTGATCAGCGACTGCGGGCAGGACAGCGGCTTGCCGTAAGAGGGCGAATAGGCCCAGGTGACGGCAACCTTCTTGCCCTTGAGGTTCTCGAGGCCACCAAACTCGTTGATGAGGTAGAGCATGTCGGCAGAGGACTGCGTGGGGTGGTCGGAATCGGACTGCAGGGAGATGAGCGTGGGACGGTGATCCAGAACGCCGTCCTCGTAAGCCTGCTGCACGGACTCGGAGACCTCGGCCATGTAGGCGTCGCCCTTGCCGATGTACATGTCGTCGCGGATGCCGATGACGTCGGCCATGAAGGAGATCATGGTAGCGGTCTCGCGGACGGTCTCGCCGTGAGCGATCTGGGACTTCTTCTCGTCCAGGTCCTGCAGCTCAAGGCCGAGCAGGTTGGCGGCCTTAGAGAAGGAGAAACGCGTACGGGTGGAGTTGTCGCGGAACAGGGAGACGGCCAGACCCGAGTCGAAGATCTTGGACGAGACGTTGTTCTCGCGCAGCTCGCGCAGGGCGTCGGCAACGATGTAGAGAGCCTTGAGCTCATCGGTGGTCTTGTCCCAGGTGTGCAGGAAGTCGCTGCCGTACATACCCTTAAAATCGAGGCCGTTCAGCTGCTCGACGAGCTCGGTAAACTTAGCGTCCATGGAAATGTCCTTTCTAAAGATGAAACGATCGCAGTGAGTAGATGTGCTCCGGCATGCGCGTGTGGCTAGAACATGCAGAGCACCATGACGAGGACCCGCCACCGTTGAGGAAGCATGGGAGATAACGACCGCGGGCCCCAAGTCAACAGGAGGCGCCGGGGGCATAAACTGTCCCCGGCTCAACAAAATCGAGGAATGGGACTAGTCGATCTTGTTGTTGGTCAGACCGGCGCGGAACACGGTGGCGTCGCCATCGGCCTGGCTCGGATCGTAGAGGTTCAGGGCAGCCACATACATAGCGGCGGCGGTGACCAGGTCGTCCTTGTAGGTGACCTCGTTGGGAGCATGAGCCTGAGACTCGGCACCCGGGCCAAAGCCCACGCAGGGGATGCCGTAGCGGCCCTGGATGGAAACGCAGTTCGTGGAGAAGGTCCACTTGTCGCACAGCGGGCGACCGGTGCGCTTGTCCATGCTGGGCTCGCAGCCGATGCGCTCGTCACCGAACATGGCCTTGTGGGCGTCGACGAGGGCCTTGACGTGCGGAGCGGTCTCCTTGTTGATCCACGTGGGGAAGTAAGCCTCGGTCTCGTAGACCTCGCCGGTCCAGGACGGACGGTCGTACATGTACATGGAGACCTTCACGTCGTCGCCGTACTTCTTGGCGGCCGGCAGGTTGCGGATCTCGTCCAGGCAGGACTCCCAGGTCTCACCGGCGGTCATACGACGGTCGATGGAGATGGCGCAGGAGTCAGCGACAGCGCAACGGCTGGGGCTGGTGTAGAAGATCTGGCTGACGGTGCAGGTGCCGCGGCCCAGGAAGCGGGCATCCTCGAAGTGCTCGGGGTTGTACTTGGGGTCGAGCATCTTGACGAGACCCTTGATGTCGGTCGACTCGTCGCAGCCGTTGTTGTTGAGGGCGCGGACGTCGGCGATGATGTCGGCCATCTTGTAGATGGCGTTGTCGCCGCGGTCGGGAGCGGAGCCGTGGCAGGAGGTGCCGTGAACGTCGACACGGATCTCCATGCGGCCGCGGTGACCGCGATAGATGCCGCCGTCGGTGGGCTCGGTGGAAATGACGAACTCGGGCTTAATGCCGTCCTTGTTGTAGATGTACTGCCAGCACATGCCGTCGCAGTCCTCTTCCTGGACGGTGCCGACGACCATGATCTTGTAGCCCTCGGGGATGAGGCCCATGTCCTTCATCATCTTGGCAGCGTAGGTAGCGGAAGCCATGCCACCCTCCTGGTCGGAGCCGCCGCGGCCGTAGATGATCTCGTCGGTCTCGTAGCCCTCGTAGGGATCGGCATCCCAGTTCTCGATGTTGCCGATGCCGACGGTGTCGATGTGGGAGTCGATGGCGATGATCTTGTCGCCCTCGCCCATAAAGCCCATGACGTTGCCCAGGCCGTCGACCTTGACCTCGTCATAGCCAAGGCTCTCCATCTCGGCCTTGATGCAGGCGACAACCTCACCCTCCTCGCAAGACTCAGAGGGATGGGAGATCATAGCGCGCAGGAAGCGAGTCATATCAGCACGATGGGACTCAGCAGCAGCCTTGATAGCGTCGAAATCGAGTTCTTTAGCCATTGTTCATAACCTTTCAAACGAAGGAATCTACCTGTGAGGTGGCGGAGCGATACCTATTTACTCCGCCCCAACGATTAGCAAGTGGGATATTCGCCTTCCCAAACAATGCGGCGATACTGGTCGGGATCGGTGTCGCCCTCGGTGGAGAAGCAGAGCACGGAGCTCGTCTTGTCCAGGCCGATGAGTTCCTTGAGCTCGGCGTACTCGGGATCGAGCATGAGGGTCTCGACCAGGCCGGTGGTCACAGCGCCGGACTCGCCGGAGATGACGCGCGGGTCGCCCTTCTCGGGAGCGCCCAGGGTGCGCATGCCGCGAGCGGTGACCCAGTCGGGGCAGGACACGAAGGCGGTGACGTGGTTGCGCAGGATATCCCAGCCCAGAATGTTGGGCTCGCCGCAGCACAGACCGGCCATGATGGAGGGCATGTCGCCGTCCACGATGCGCGGATCGCCGTCGCCGGCGGCAGCGCCCTTGTACAGACAGGCGGCAGGCGCGCACTCAGCCACGACGAAGGTGGGCGGGTTATCGGGATACAGGTTGGTGAAGTAGCCCACCACGGCGCCGGCGAGCGAACCCACGCCAGCCTGGACAAACACGTGCGTCGGGCGGTTGATGGCCATCTCGCGCAGCTGCTCGGCAGCCTCGGAAGCCATGGTGCCGTAACCCTCCATGATCCAGGACGGAATCTTCTCGTAGCCCTCCCAGGCGGTGTCCTGAACGATGACGCCGCGCTCGCAGGCATCGGCCTCGGCGGCGGCCATGCGCACGCACTCGTCGTAGTTGACCTCTTCGATGGTCACCGTGGCGCCCTCGGCCGCGATGTTATCGAAGCGGGGCTTGGTGGAACCCTTGGGCATGTGCACGACGGCCTTCTGGCCCAGCTTGTTGGCAGCCCATGCCACGCCGCGGCCATGGTTGCCGTCGGTAGCGGTAAAGAAGGTGGCCTGGCCAAAGTCCTCGGCCAGCTGATCGGAGGTCAGGTAATCGAAGGTGCAGTCGGCAACGTCCTTGCCGGTCTCGTCGGCAATATAGTTGGCCATGGCAAACGAGCCGCCCAGAACCTTAAAGGCGTTGAGGCCAAAGCGATAGCTCTCGTCCTTAACGCACAGGTTGGACAGGCCCAGGCGCGCGGCCTGGCCGTCCAGGCGGGCAAGCGGAGTGACGGTGTACTGGGGGAACGACTGGTGGAAGGCGCGGGCCTTCTTCACGTGGTCGAGGCTCATGATTCCCAAGTGCTTGTCATCGCTCTTGGGCATCGTGTTGCCCGCCCACTGGATCTTATCGGCCATACGGTGAACTCCTTAAGTCCTCTCTTGCCGGCCCCCGCATACGCGTTTCAGCCCATTCCCATTCATGCGACTGAACTTTTATGTGGATGCCAAACAAAAAGTTTGTTAGCACTGTTCTATCACACTTTTTGATTGGCATACCTAACGAATTGTTTGTTGCCGTAATCGGTACTTTTTCGCCGCCGAACGGTCATGAATTGCCTTGTTGATGGATTTGTTTGCGGTCAAGTGTGGTTTATGGCAAAGTGTGCCCAAACTAATTTTTAGGAAGGCACCCATGACCCCCGCACAGATTGAGTTTTACAAGCGCCTAGCACACGGCCTGGCGCTCCAATTTGGCCCCAACTGCGAAGTCGTCGTCCACGATCTGGAAACCGAGGACGTGGACCACTCCATCGTAGTGATCGAAAACGGCCACGTCAGCGGGCGCAAACTGGGTGACGGCCCCAGCCATATCGTGTTTGAGTCCATGCACGAGGGCACCACCGACGTGCACGACCGCGAGCCATACCTCACCAAAACCACCGATGGCAAGCTGCTCAAATCGTCGACGATCTTTATCCGCAACGACGAAGGCAAGCCCGTCGGCATTTTGGGCATTAACTTTGACATTACGCTCATGAAGGCTTTTGAGCGTTCGCTCGACGCCTTTACCGGCACCGGCGGCACGGGCTATACCGAGCCCGAGCCCATTACCAAGAACATCGGCGACCTGCTCG
>URDZ01000103.1:0-6858 GCA_900546725.1 uncultured Collinsella sp.
CGCAGCCCGCCGCGCCCTGCATCTCGGAGACGGCTGCCATCTGCACGGAGCGCTTACCGGTGGTGGTGCCACCGCCCACGCCTACAAAGACCGGGCACTCGGCGACGGTCAACAGCGCCTGCGTAATGGCCGGCTGCGGTGTGAAGGGGTAAACGGCAAAGACAGCATCGGCATTGGAGTTGCGGATGACGGCCACGTCGGTGGTGTAAATGAGCGACTTGATGCGTCGACCGAAGAGCGTAAAGCCGCTGGCCTCCTCGATCTCGTCGGGCATGCGAAGGGCCGCCTTGCGCAAACGCCCGTCGATGGGCAGCGGTTCCATGGGGAGCAGTCCGTTGGGGGTCACGGCTACCTGGGGCTCGGTGAACTCGTCTGCGAGCTCGACCTCGGAGAAATCGACCGAGGCGACGATATCCTCGTGAACCTCGGCGGGCACATCGATGGGAGCTTGGTCGTTTGCCGCGGCAGGCGTGTCGAAGGAGCTGGTGCCGACGAAGGCGTCGACGCGCTCATTTAGATCGTTGAGGGTATCCATGGAGGCTCGATTCTATGTGATGACGGCCGGCGCTATGCAGCCGGAATAGCGAATGCTAAATCGTTTGACGAGTTGATTTTTCCCCGCCGTGCCATCCGTTAGACCGAAGGGCCGGCGAACGTGAAGGAGCTGTGGTGGCGGGTATCGAGGTGCTATCTTGAAAGTCCCGTTTAAAAGAGAGGTGACGCGGTATGGAATTGACAGCAATGTTTGGCTCGATTGGCCTGTGTGTGGCCGCAATCGTTGCCGCCGCGGTCATCTACTTTGCGGTCACGGCCATTAAGGGCAAAAGGGCCGAACGCAAAGAGCGCGCGATGCTTAAACAGCATCGCGACCAGCAGGGCAAACGCGCACAGAGATAGCTTGTTGAGTTTTGGATCCGTGCGCTAGCTGCGTTTTCGAATCAGGGCAATGTAGAAGCCCTCAAAGTCGCGGCTAGGCGGAATGGTCAGCGTGCCGGGCAGGCCGTTGGCGATGGCCGATACCTGACCCGCGGCGATTGCCTCGGTCAGGGCGTTGGACTCGATGCGCGGCTCCTCACCAGCTTCCTGGGCGCGGCGTGCTTCACTTTCGCTTGGCGTGCCGTCGAGGGGGATAAGCTCGCAGTCCATGTGCTTGTCGAGGGCTTCTTGCAGGGCGTCCTCGTTTTCCTGCGGCAAGATCGAACAAGTCGAATAGACGAGCGTGCCGCCCGGTTTGAGGGCTTCCATGGCGCGGTCCAGAAGTGCTCGCTGCGAGCGCGCGCACTTGCTCAGCAGCTGCTCGGTCAGGCCGCGCAGGCTTTTCTCGTTGCCGCTGATGACGGTGCCCGTGCCGGTGCAAGGGGCGTCGAGCAGGATGCGATCGAAGCGGAAGAACTCGTCGAGCTCGCGTGCGTCGATGCGCATGACGGGCACGTTTTTGGCACCCTGGCGATGGAGGTTTGATTCAAGCTTTTCGGCGCGGGGGATGCTCATCTCACAGGCGGTGAGGTGTGCCTGTCCCTGCGTGAGGGCGGCGATCTGCGTCGTCTTGCCGCCAGGGGCTGCGCACATGTCCAGGATGTCCTCGCCTGTCTGGGCGCCCAGGACCAACGGCGGCATCATGGATGACAGGCTCTGCAGGTAGATCTTGCCGTCGCGGTAGATGTTGAGATCCCATAGATCGGAAACCTGGGCCTCGGGCAGGATAAAGGCGTCTGGGTACCAGGCGACGGGGTTGTGGGCGATGCCGGCGGCATCGAGCGCCGCAGCGATGTCCTCGGCGGTCGCCTTGAGCGTGTTGGCGCGCAGCGTGACCGGGCGTGTGGCCGCGGCGCCGAAGCCCTCGATCATGAGCTCGGCATCGGCGGGCGCATAGGCGCCGGCGACCGTGTCGACCATAAAGCGCGGCAGGTCGGCGGCGCAGGGAAGGGCGGCAAGCTGGTCGGAAAGCTCGGTGGCAGCAAACTGCCTAAGCTTGAGCTCGGGCTTAACCTGCTTTTTTTGCTTACGACGACGCGGCTTGGACATCCGTCTTTCCTTCCCGTCCCAAATTGACTACTTTCCGGGCACGCCGCTGCTGGCGTGCTTTAGTACTGGCTCTCGTGCTTGCTGAAGAAGTCGAAGCGCGGGGGCAGCGGCTTCACGCGGTGCTCGCCGGGCTTCTCGCCCAGGCTCTCCACAAACTCGTCCGTGGAGGCAAAGATGTTGTCCCAGCTAAAGAAGGCGACCGGATCGACGTCGAAGTACTCGCAGATGAGCTCGCAGCCGGCCGGGACGATGCCGTGCATCAGGACGGTCGCCACACGCAGCTCGGTAAAGGCGTCGACGAGGGCCTGCTTCATCGCGGCGTTTGCCTCGTTACCCTCGAGCTTGTTGGCGGCCTTGGAGGCGTCGCTCCAGCGCTTGTTGGCGGCGCGCAGGTAGTCGTCGCACACGGCAAGCGCGCGGTGCGTCTCGAACTTGTACATGGCCTGCTCAAAGGCGAGGGCTGCCTGTTGGGCGGCTTCGACCACGGTGTCAGAAGCGGCACCGGCCGGAATACAACCGTTGCGATAGGGGCTCTCGTCGCCCTCCTTGATGGCGACGCCGTAGAAGCAGCTGCGGGCCAGACGGTTGAACACGCCGGTCAGCAGCGCGCTCTCCTTAAGGGCCGGGTCGATAACGCGCTTGTCGTCGCAGGCGCGTACCTCGTTGCCGTCCTTGTCCTTGCCGGTCACACGCGTGTCGTATGCCTTGGGGCTAAAGCTCACTGGCTTTTCGGACAGGCCGAGCGACAGCCAATGCGCGCGCATCTGCTCGCAGGTGTAGTGGTTGAGCAGGTCGTCTGCCGGCGGGGGAGGTGTCTGCGAGGACGAGCTGGCCTTTTTGCCCATGTAGAGTAGGTGGTAGCAGGCGCTGACGGTGCTCTGCGTAAGGTCCCAACCCAGGGCCTCCCACATGGCGGTCTGCGCGATGCAGTAGAAGTAGATGTTGTCCTGACCGATGAACTGGTAAATCTGAGCGTCGTCAGAGCACCACCAGTCGCGCCAGTCGAGCGAGCTGTGCTGGTAGGTGGGTGCGGGCACCTGCGTGGAGTCGGCGGCGGGCTCGCCCATGAGGGCGGCATACTGGGCGGCGACGCCCTCGGTCACGCCGGCGGCTTTGGCATCGCGTGCGAGCACGGTACGCGTATAGCTGATGGGCGCCCACAGGCTCTCGGGCCAGCACCAGCAGGTGACGTCGGAGACGCCATCGACCTCGGGCACCGGAACGCCCCAGTCGATGTTGCCGGTGATGCGGAAGGGTACGAGCGCCTTGCCGCTGCGGAAGCGCACGCCGCCGTTGGCGAGCACCGCGTGGGCATCGTCGCGCTCCTTCCAGCTGGGGAAGGTGACGGTAAAGCTGCTCTTGTTGCCCTCGGGCTCCAGCACGGTGTGCTCGGGAAGCTGATCCTCGACGGCATCGAAGGCCTCGCGGAACTTGTTCTGGATGTAGAGCTGGGCCGGCAGCAGCCACTCTTCCATGGTCTTGGAGACCACGGAGCGAACCTGCGGGTTCTGGGCGAGCTTGGCGGTATAGGTTTTCATAAAGTCGAGGTAGGCCGGCAGGTCGAAGTAGAGGTTGTCGACCGGGCGCAGCTCGGGCACCTCGCCGGTGAGCTGGCTTTTGGGCGCGATGAGCTCCTCGGGCTCAAACTGGTGACCCAGGTCGCACTCGTCGGCATAAGCCTTCTCGGACTTGCAGCCCTGGATGGGGCAGCGGCCGATCACCTGGCGGCCGTTGAGGAACGTGCCGGCCTTGGCGTCGTAGAACTGCAGCGTGGAGCGCTTGGAGATGGTGCCCTGTTCGTGCAGACGCTCGATAATCTCGGCGGTCACCTCGTTGTGAATCTGCGCAGCCGGCTCAAGGCCCGAGCCGCCGTAGATATCGCAGCTGATGTTGTAGTTGTTGAGGGTCGCGGCCTGGCGGGAGTGATTGGACTCGACATACTCGGCGATGGACTTGTCGTAGCCCTCGTTCTCCTTGAGCTTGCGGTAGCTCTCCATGATGGGCGAGCCATAGCAGTCGGTGCCCGAGGTGAAGATGACGTTCTCGCGGCCCAGACGGTCGCGCAGGAAGCGGGCGAAGAAGTCGGCCGGGACAAAGACGCCACCGACGTGGCCAAAGTGAAGGCCCTTGTTGCCGTAGGGCTCGCCGGCGGTAACGATGGCGCGGCGAGGCCAGCTGGGACGGTCGTTCATGGAGTATTTGGATGCCATGGGACTCCTTCGCATATGGTGGGAGCGCAGCCGGGCGTGGGGCTCGGCGACGCGGTGGTCAATTCGTGCATATCGTTCGACATTATCGCACATGCGGACGGGTACGTGGCAGGGGCGCTATCCTAAGATGCTATGAATGAGATTTCCAACATACATGCGTTTGAGGACGAGGATTTTCTGCACGCTTGCTTCGTGTGGGGGATGGCCGTGCTTGTGGTGTTTGCCGTGTGCCTGGTGCCGGTGTTTATGCTGCTGGGCGGGCCTGCAGACTTGGATGCGGCTGACGCGGGCGGCTGGATGGCTGTCGTGGGCTGGATAGTCGGCTTGGCTGCGATTTCTGCGGCGTCGTTCGCCGTGCACGAGCTGGTGCACGGTGTGTTTTTTAAGCTGCTGGCGCCTGCGGGCGCGAAGGTGACCTTTGGGGCGAATCGCGAGACGGCGATGATCTATGCCTGCGCCGAGGGTGTTGTGTATTTGCGCCGGCGGTACATGGCGGTTTGCCTGGCGCCGACGGTTGTTGTGACGACAGCGTTTGCCCTGGGGTTTGCGTTTTCGGGCTATCCGCTGCTGTGCTATCTGGCGGCCGGCTTGCATTTGTCGGGCTGTGTAGGCGACTGGTATTACGTGTGGACCATTTTGCGCGACCGCCGCATTGTCGCCTGCGAGGATACGTCCTTTGGCGTGCGCTTTTTTGGGTGAGGAGATGTCGATGAAGCCGTTGTTGCTGCATGCGTGCTGTGCACCATGCTCGCTTGAGCCGGTTCGCCTGCTGCGCGAGGAGGGGTTTGAGCCCACGATTTGCTGGACCAACCCCAATATTCAACCGCGCGATGAATGGCAGCGCCGCTTGGACGAGCTGCGCCGGTGGTGTGCCGATGGCGACATCGAGCTCATCGAGGCAGGGGAGGACCGCGGTCGCTGGGAGACCGGCGTGGCACCGCTGGGTGCCGATCGGCCCCGTCGCTGTCGCGCGTGCTATGCCCTGCGCTTGGCCGAGGCGTGCCGCGTGGCCCAGGAGCGCGGGTTTGAGTTTGTGGGCACGACGCTCGCCGTCTCGCCGTACCAGCTGTTCGATACCTGCAATGACGTGCTTGAGCGCTTGGCGGCGGCACATGGGCTCACCCCGGTGATTCGCGATTTTCGTCCGTATTACCCCGAGGCCACGCGTCGTTCGCGCGAGCTGGGCATGTACCGGCAGAATTACTGCGGCTGCCGATTCTCGGCCGTCGAGGCGGCCATGGACCGCGCCCGCATCCGCGACGAGCGCAAAGCCGCCAAAAAGTAGTTCACTTGGGATGTCAGCCTGCTAGGATGTAGAGCGGACTTTAGCTATATAAGGAGTATCCGACGTGTCTATGCGTACCGATGATTTTGACTACAACCTTCCTGAGGAACTGATTGCCCAGGCGCCTGCCGAGCCGCGCGACTCCTGCCGCCTGCTGGTGGTTGATCGCAAAGGCTCCGAGACAGGAACGCCGCTAGAGCATGGCGGTACCGTCGAGCACCGCATCTTCCGTGACATCATCGACTATATCGAGCCGGGCGACGTGCTCGTCATCAACCAGACGCGCGTGATGCCGGCCCGCCTGATCGGCCGCAAGGCCGGCTCGGGCGGTGTGGTCGAGACGCTGCTGCTCAAGCGCCGCGAGGACGTGGATCCGCTCGGCCATGTGTGGGAGTGCCTGGTCAAGCCGGGCAAGCGTCTGAAGCCCGGCGCTCAGATTGAGTATCGCGCCGGCGGCGCCCATGCACCCGAGGGGGCTCCCGTGGTGCTGACGGCCGAGGTTGTCGACTTTGTCACCGATAGCCGCGGCGGCCGCTTGGTGCGTTTTGAGCCGGCCGGTTGCAATGCCGCCGGCGACCCGCGCACGCTCGACGATGCCATCCATGCTGCCGGCCACGTGCCGCTGCCGCCCTACATTACCGATTACGAGGGCGACCCCGAGAAGTACCAGACCGTCTACGCCATGAAGGAGGAGCACTCGGCTGCCGCTCCTACGGCGGGTCTGCATTTTACTCCTGAGCTCATGGCCGCTATCGAGGCCAAGGGTGCCAAGTTTGCCGCCGTCGAGCTCGAGGTGGGCATCGATACCTTCCGCTTGGTGGAGGAGGACGACCCTACGCAGCACGTCATGCACACCGAGCGCTACCATGTGTCGCAGGAGGTTGTCGACGCCGTGCACAAGGCTAAGGCCGAGGGGCATCGCGTGATCGCCGTCGGCACCACCGCAGTGCGTTCGCTCGAGAGCGCGTTTGACGCGGACGCGCCGGTGTCCGATCCGGCCGTGACGGCGCGCTATTTTGAAGGCCGCGAGGACGGGGCCGATACGCTTGGCCGCGGTGACATCGTGGTGCGCGAGAACGCCACGACGCAGCTTTACCTCATGCCCGGCTCGACCTATCACGTGGTCGATGCGCTGATCACGAACTTCCATGTGCCGCGCTCCACGCTCATGATGCTCGTGAGCGCGCTTGCCACCCGCGACCAGATCATGGATGCCTACGCCGCTGCCATCGAGGAGCGCTACCGCTTCTTCAGCTTTGGCGACGCGATGCTCATTTGTTAGTTACGCGGTTCTACGAACCGCGTAACCAGTTGACGCTGCAAACCCGCCAGAGCGGC
>URDZ01000104.1:0-6837 GCA_900546725.1 uncultured Collinsella sp.
TACGAGGAGCACGCCACCCGCCGCGATTACCTTTGGAACGCTCTCGGCACCGCCGTGTGGGGCTTGGCGTTTCCGCTGCTCACCATCGTGTCCACACAGCTCGTGGGCGCCGAAGAAGCCGGCAAGTTCTCCATCGCCTTTGTCACCGGCACGCTCATCATGATCGCGTGCAACTACGGCGTGCGCAATTTCCAGGTCTCGGACATCGACGAAAAGACGTCCTTCGCCTCCTACCAGCTCAATCGTTGGATCTGCGGAGCGCTCGCCCTAGGCTGCGGCCTCATGTATAGCAGCGCCCGCGGCTATGACGCGCAGATGGCGACGATCGGCCTGGGCGTCTACCTGTATAAGGTCATCGACGGCGTCGCCGACGTGTACGAAGGCCGCCTGCAGCAGGCCGACAAACTCTACTTGGCTGGAATGAGCCAAACGCTACGCTCCGTCGGCGTCATCGCGGTCTTCAGCGTGGCGCTGTTCCTCACGCGCAGCATGCCCATCGCGGCCATGGACATGGGTGTCACCGCGATCGCCTCGCTCGTGCTGGTCACCGCGCCGCTCGCCCTGCTCGAGACCGAAAAATCGCGCCGCGTGAGCCTGCGCGAGGTCGGCCACCTGTTTGTCCAGTGCGCCCCGCTCTTTGGTGCACTGTTCCTGTTCAACCTTATCGAGAGCATGCCCAAGTTTGTGATGGAAGGCACGCTGGCATACAAATATCAGCTGTACTTTAATGCCCTGTTCTTTCCTGCGCAGGCTATTTTGCTGAGCATTGGATTTATCTATAAACCGCAGCTCCTGCGCTTGTCGAACATTTGGGCTAATCCTCGCAAGCGTCGTCGCTTTGACCTGATTATTGTTGCCGTTATGGCGCTGATCGTGGTCATCACCGGCATGTGCGCCGCATTTATGGCAGGTCCCGGTATTCCCCTCATGAGCTTTATGTACGGCCTCAGCTTTGAGCGCTACCGTACGCTGGCGCTGCTGATGGTCGTCGCCGGCGGCGTCACCGCGGCCATCGACTTTATCTACGCCATCATCACGGTGCTACGCCACGCTAGAGACGTCACCAAGATCTACCTGATCTGCTTCGCCGTAAGCGTGGTGCTGCCGGTGATCCTGATTAAGCTGCTGGGTCTGATGGGCGCTGTAGTGAGCTACCTAGCCATCATGGCCCTACTCCTGGTGCTGCTGATAATCGAGTACCGCCGCATCCGCCAACGCATCGAACGCGACCGCAACCCATACGGCGCCTAATTAGCTGCCCGGTCACCGGAATTTGCGATGGAATCACCCCGTCTGGGGTCTCGTTGCGGACAATATTCATCACGCAAAACTAAGTGAGTAGACTTTTACCGAATCCCCGACCACACCAACAGAGCACAAGTCTGTGACCTGCGGTTTTATTGAGGCAAATATGTTGGGTGCTCGGCATTTCCAAAAAAGTCTACTCACTTAGCAAGCGGGCAGCCAAAAAAGAACCGCCGCGACGTCGTTTGACTCCGTTGCGACGGTTTTTCGAGCATTTTCGCGCTGTCGAGGACGCAGACGCTCCTCATTTCTAGCGCTTACCGAGCAAGAAGGCGCTACTCTCCGAAAGTAGTCAAAAAAGCCCCGTCCCAAATTAGCTACGGTAGATCGGCGGAACAAGGTTATTCGCCCGGGTTGATGTTCGCGTAGAACTCGGCCCCGTCGTCCAGGCGCAGGATGCCCACGCGGCCGAACTCGGAGCCGGTGGCGGCGGCGCAGTCGATGTCGATGCGATCGGGCACACCAGCAGTGTCCTCGCCGCCCAAGCGCACGATCTGCCCGCGTCCCGATTCCTCATCGAGCCCCGCCAGACCACCGACCTCGCAATAGCGCCCAAGCGATACCGTGGGCGTGTGACCGCTCACCACGACCGGGCCCTTGCCCTCGGCAGAAAGCAGCCCGGTCGACGCATCCCAATAGCCATGACGAATCCACAGCAGGTCATCGGACGACTGCACCGCGAGCATCTGCTGCAGCAGCTCGCGATCGGCACCCACCGCTCCAACGCCATCGGCACAATCGACGCCATGCTCAAGCAAAAACGCGCGCGCCGCCTTCATCTCGATTCCAGCATGTACCAGCAGATACGGGCGCTCCTCGGTCTCGACCACTGCGTAGAGCGGCAGCGCGGCCATCCATCGCACGAGCTCCTCGTATGCCTCAAATTCCATGTCGTTGAGCTGCTCGCGCGTCGTCCAACCACCGTTGATATCCCAGGTCTCGGCATCGAGCGGATCCTGGCCAATGATGGCATCGAGCATGATCTGCTCGTGATTACCCTTGAGCACGTGGGCGTTGGGCAGCGAGCGCACGAGCTTAATAACGCCGACCGGATCGGGCCCGCGATCGATCATGTCGCCCAGCACGTACAGCGTGTCGTCGGACGTCAACGAGATCTTAGACAGGGCTTCGTCAAGCGCACGCACGTGCCCGTGAGCATCAGATGTCACATAGATCGCCATGGTACGCCTCTCCTTGCATTGCGGCCGAAGCCCGGCGCCGCAACTAAAACTTCAAGTTGAACTTAAACGTTACCCATTGTACTCCGTTGCAATAAAGCTGGAAAGGGTTTCCGAGCAGAGGCAAAGACGGCAGCCGTCTATGACGATATCGCGCACGCCCGCAATCCAACCCCATAAACCCACCATCTTTGGGTACAAATAACCGCAGGCAACTGACCGTGCCACGCCAACCAACCAGGAGCGGACACCATCCATGAACCAGATCCTTCTCTTTATCGGCCTCGTCATCATTCTGTGTCTGACCATCAAACCCGTCGGCAAAAAGCTCCCCTTCCCCACCCTGCTCATCTTTATCGCGCTCGGCATGCTGTTGGGCGTCAACGGCCCGGCGCATATCGACTTTAGCGACTATGCGCTCACCGAAACCGTCTGCAGCACGGCGCTGCTGTTCATCATGTTCTACGGCGGCTTTAACACCAATATCGACCGTGCCAAACCCGTCGCTGTGCCGGCGGTGCTGCTGAGCACGCTCGGCGTCGTCATCACTGCCGGCATCACCGGCGTGTTCGCCCACTTCGCGCTGGGGTTCGACTGGATCGACGGCCTGCTGTTGGGATCGGTCGTGGCGTCCACCGACGCGGCCAGCGTCTTTAGCGTTCTGCGCGAGCACAGCCTGTCGCTGAGGGGCGGCACCGACTCGCTGCTCGAGGTCGAATCGGGCTCCAACGATCCCGTCGCCTATATGCTCACCGCCGTGCTCGCCACACTCGCGGCCGGCGGCGACATCAACATTCCCGCACTGCTGGCCAAGCAGATTATCTTGGGCGTGGGCCTGGGCCTCGCCATCGGCTGGGCGGCGGGCCGCCTGATTGAACGCGCGCACGCAACGGCCGAGGGCGCGCAGACCATCTTTTTGTTCGCCGTGGCCATCGTCGCCTACGCGCTGCCGAGCTACCTGGGCGGCAACGGATTTTTGGCCGTGTACCTGGCCGGCATTGTGCTGGGTGCGAGCGACATCACCGGCAAGGTCGAGATGGCGCACTTCTTCGATACCCTCACCGAGATGGCCGAGATGACGATCTTCTTCTTGCTCGGCCTGCTCGTAACGCCCGCACGCCTGCCGCAGATGCTGCTGCCGAGCCTGGCACTCATGGCGTTTATGCTCTTTGTGAGCCGCCCCATCGCCGTCGGCGTGCTCCTAGCGCCCTTTAAGACGAACCCTCGCCAGGTTGCGCTCGTAAGCTGGGCGGGTCTGCGCGGAGTAGCTTCGGTCGTCTTTGGTCTCTTTGCCGTGGTTGCCGGCGTTCCTGGCGGACACGACCTATTTGACCTGGTGTTTGTGATTGCCGTGTCGAGCATTGTGGTGCAAGGCTCGCTGCTGCCGGCGGTGGCGAAGAAGCTCGATATGATCGATGAGACCGGCGACGTGCGCCGCACCTTTAACGACTACCGCGACGAGGACGGCATGTCGTTTGTAAAGCTCAAGGTGGGCGCTGGACATCCGTTTGCCGGACGCTCGCTCGCGGACATTGGCAGCGCTACAGATATGCTCGTGGTCCTGGTACTGCGCGACGGGGCGCACCCGGTGCTGCCCAACGGCGATACCGTGATCCAGGAAGGCGATCTACTGGTGATGGCCGCCCCAACATTCGAAGAGCGTGCCGAGGTTACACTGCGCGAGGTCACCGTGACCCCCCACGGTCGCCTGGCCGGTCAGCGCCTGCGCGACGTGCCGCAAGGCAAGCATCCGTTTATTGTGGTGATGCTCAAGCGCGAAGGCCAGACGATCATCCCCGATGGCGACACCCTCATATACGCCGGCGACGAAGCCGTCATCGCCACACTGGCGTCGTAGTGACCAGGAGGTAGCTAATTTGCGGCGAAGAGATCAAGCGCCTAGAGAACCTCATGCCTTCGCTCGCAGATTCGGATTTGCCCGAGGAGTAAAGCACCCCTCCCCCATGTAACCATCCTGTAAATCATAGCAGCGCACTCGAGTTTTACCGTGATGCGGTCGCACCTGGCGCTCCACTGTGCTAAAGTATCCCGAACGTTCAAACGACTACGAGGGGGACTAGAAGATGGCACGTGTGCACAACTTCTCAGCTGGCCCGGCCGCACTGCCTACAAGCGTGCTCGCCGAGATCGCCGACGAGATGATGGACTACCGCGGTTGCGGCATGTCCGTGCTCGAGATGAGCCATCGATCTAGCATGTACCAGCAGATCATCGACGACGCCGAGGCAACCCTGCGTCGCCTGCTGAGCATCCCCGACAATTACCGCGTCCTGTTTTTGCAGGGCGGCGCCACGCTGCAGTTTGCGGGCATCCCCATGAACCTCATGCGCCGCGGCCGCGCCGGCTACATCGTGACCGGCAACTTTGCCAACAAGGCATACAAAGAAGCCGCCAAGTACGGCGAGGCCGTGCTGCTCGCGAGCTCCGAGGACACCAACTTCGACCGCATTCCCAACATGGCCGACATCAACGCGCGCATTGCCGACGAGGCTGCGGGCGACGGGCTCGACTACGTCTACATCTGCCAGAACAACACCATCTTTGGCACCATGTACCACGAGCTGCCCAACTGCGGCGACGTGCCGCTGGTCGCCGATGTCTCGAGCTGTTTTCTGTCGCAGCCGCTCGACGTCGAGCGCTACGGCCTCATCTACGCCGGCGCGCAGAAAAACGCTGGTGCCGCGGGCGTGACCGTGGTCATCGTGCGCGACGACCTCATCGCCGACGGCCCCGCCTTTGCGCAGACGCCGCAGTACATGGACCTTAAGACCCAGGCCGCCAAGGGCTCCATGCTCAACACGCCTAACACCTTTGGCATCTACGTGTGCGGCAAGGTGTTCCATTGGGTCGAGGAGACCGGCGGACTTGCCGCCATGGCCGAGCGCAACTGGGCCAAGGCCAACCTGCTCTATGAGCTGCTCGAGCACAGCGAGCTGTTCCATAGCACTACGCAGGCCGACAGCCGCTCCATCGCCAACGTCACCTTCCGCACCGGCGACGCCGAACTCGACGCGGCCTTTGTCGCAGGCGCGGCCAAGCACCAGATTCAAAACGTCAAGGGCCATCGCCTGGTGGGCGGTATGCGCGCCAGCGTCTACAACGCCGTAACCATGGAAGACGTGCAGGCACTGGCCTCGTACATGAAGGACTTCGAAGCGCAGCATAGTTTGAGTCCGCGATCTAACTAGCCCGCAACGCGCGGGCCGACCAGCCACTTCAAACCACCTGTTTAAACCAAACCTGCTAAGGAGTTTTTCCATGCGTAAGATTAAGACCATCGACGACATCACCAAGGACGGCAAAGTCGAGTTTGGCGAGGGCTACGAATTTGTGAGCACCGCCGAAGAGGCCGACGCCATCCTGATGCGCTCGACCGACCTGCACGGCTACGAGCTGCCCGAGGGCATCCGCGCCATCGCCCGCTGCGGCGCCGGCGTCAACAACATCCCCGTCGAGGAGTACGCCAAGAAGGGCGTCGTCGTCTTTAACTCCCCCGGCGCTAACAGCAACGCCGTTAAGGAGCTCGTCCTAGGCATGCTGGTGCTCTCGAGCCGCGGCGTGGTGCAATCGATGAACTGGGTGCGCGACAACGCCGACGACCCCGAGATTCAGGTCGATGCCGAAAAGGCCAAGAAGGCCTTTGTGGGCCGCGAGCTTAAAGGCAAGCGCATCGGCGTCATCGGCCTGGGCAACGTAGGTTCCAAGGTCGCCAACGCCTGCGTCGACCTGGGCATGGACGTTTACGGCTACGACCCGTTCATTTCCGTCGAGCACGCGTGGGTGCTGAGCCGCGAGGTGCAGCGCGTGGGCACGCTCGAAGATCTCTGCCGCGGCTGTGATTACCTCACGGTGCACGTGCCCAGCAAGGCCGACACCATCGGCATGATCAGCACCGAGCAGATCAACCTGCTGGCCCCGGACGCCGTGCTGATCAACTACGCACGCGAGACCATCATTGACGAGGACGCCGTCGACGCCGCCCTGCGTGCAGGCAAGCTCAGCTGGTTTAGCTGCGACTTTGCCACGCCCAAAACCGTCAAGATGCCCAATACGTTTATCACCACGCACTCGGGCGCAGGCACCGGCGAGGCCGAGGCCAACTGCGCCGACATGGCCATCAGCGAGCTCAAGGATTACCTGGAGAACGGCAACATCGCACACAGCGTCAACTACCCCGCCTGCAGCATGGGCAAGGCGCGCGCCCCGGGCGCGGCAAACCCGCCCAGGGTATAGAACAGAAAATACAAAACGGAAAACATGCAAAGCATATACCCTATGTAATAATCCGTCAGAATGCCCAGAGCAAGGCTGACCATGTACAGCCACGGGCGGC
>URDZ01000105.1:0-6716 GCA_900546725.1 uncultured Collinsella sp.
GGGCACGTTCGAGGCCAATAGCTCCTATGACGAGCAGGCCGGCAAGTTTACCGTCGAGAAGGCGCGCTCCAACGAAAAACTCAACCGCGAGCATGTCATTAAGTATGCCGAGCTCGAGCTTGCCTCGCTGGCCGAGACCGTAGATCTTTCCAAGCTCGGCAACGATGCCTATGAGCCGCTCAATGGAACGCTGACCGATGATCAGATTCAGGCCGCATGCGATGCCGCCAACAACTTCCTGGGCGTCAACGTGACCCTCAAGCTCAACGGCGAGGATGCCGGCAAGGTTGATGGCAGCTCCGTGTTGCAGTGGATCAGCTTTGCCGATCCGGCCAATCCCACGCTCGATACGTCGCAGATCAGCAGCTGGGCAGCCGAGCTCGCCAACGGCTTTAATACCGTGGGCTCCACTCGCTGGTGGACGCGCGCCGATGGCAAGCAGTGCGCCGTCGAAGGCGGCGACTTTGGTTGGTCCATCGACAGCAGCTCGCTCGCCAAGCAGGTCGAGGACGCCATTAACAACAAGCAGACCGGCGAAATCGAGATCAAGTACTCCCAGAAGGCCGACACCTTTACCGCAAAGGGAGAGCCCGACTGGAAGGCGTATATCGACGTCGACCTGTCCGAGCAGCACGCGCGCTACTATGACGAGAACGGTAATATCGTTTGGGAGGCCAACTTTATATCCGGCAAACCGGGCGAAGACGCCACCCCCGAGGGCGTGTGGCAGATCAACAGCAACGACGGCGGCAGCACCCTGATCGGAGCCAAGGACCCCGAGACCGGTAAGCCCAAATACGAAAGCCCGGTGAGCTACTGGATGCCGTTCGAGGGAAATATGATCGGCTTCCACGATGCCACCTGGCAAAACGACAAGAGCTTCGATAACGCCGAGTCGTACAAATGGTGCGGCAGCCACGGCTGCATCAACCTGCGTCTGGCAGACGCCAAGGCACTTCACGACTGCATCAAAGTCGGCCTGTGCGTGGTTGTCCACTCGTAGTGCAACGCGCGCATTCCTACAACGTGGAACCGCAGCGACCAATCTAACAGTTCCGAAAGAAACCGTCCTATGCGCCCGCCCCAACCGGTGGGCGCATATACTTATCGAGGTACTTTCTATAAAGGAGACGCTATGCCGAATGTCCCCACGACCACCCCGGGCCCGGATGATACCGAGCACACGCTCGAAGATGTCACCGAAACGATTCCTCTGATTACAAACGTACATGCCGATAAGCAGAGCGGACGCGCGAACGATTCGACCGAGATTTCCGATGAAGAGGCATATGCCAAGCTCAAGGCAAAACGTGCCGAACGTCGACGCAAAAAGCTCATCCGACGCGGCATTGCGGCCGGCGTCGTGGCCGCCATTGTGCTCATCGCCGTTGTCGTGACCTTAGCCATCAACGCACGGCCCGCAGGCAACAACGGGCCGGTGACCGACATGGTGACCGAGGGCACGTTTACCACAACGGTCGAGGCGAAAGGCCAGCTCAAACCCATTTCGTCCTCAGTGGTCTCCCCTTCTGTCGACGGTACGGTCGATTCGATCAACGTGCAGGCGGGCCAATCCGTCAACGAGGGCGACGTGCTTATGACCATTAAAAACGACGAGCTCGATCGCAACGTTGCCGAGGCGCAGCGTGCAGTTGCTGCCGCTCAAGAAGACCTCGCTAATGCGAAGAAAGCCGCAGCTGCCGCTCAGGCCACCCCAACGACGGACGTCGATGGAGCTTCCGCAGCGGCTGGCGTCTCCGCCGCATCGGCGGACACGAACGCCGTATCGGCCGCGCAGCGCAGCCTCGCATCGGCCCAGGCAAACCTCGATCAGGCGAACGCCAAGGCGGCCAGTCGTACGGTCACGGCCCCGAGCTCGGGCAGTATCGTGGAGCTCAACGCCAAGGTGGGCGCCACGGTAACAGGCGGCATGATCATGGGCGAAAGCGATACGAGCGGCGGCAAGCAGTGCATGCAGATCGCCGACCTATCTAAGATGAAGGTGACCGTGCAGGTGGGCGAAAAGGACATCGCCAAGATCGCCGTTGGGCAGAGTGCCAACGTCACGTATCCCGCGTTTCCCGATATCGTAAGCCAGGGAACGGTCACGGCCATCGCCTCGGTGGCAAACTCCGACGCCGTCAACGGTGGCGGCGGCAGCGTAACCTTTAACGTCGACATTCTCATAGAGGCGCCCGACGCGCGCCTGAAGCCGGGCATGACGGCCGAGGTATCGGTGGTGACCGAGCAGCTCGACGACGTGGTGATGGTGCCGACGATGGCGCTCATGACCGAAGACGGCGAACACTATTACGTCAACGTGGCAACCGATGACGAGGGCAAGCATACCCGTCGCGTGAAGGTGACCGTCGTGACGCAAAACGACAACGAAGCCGTAGTCGGCAAGACACAGGTCAAGCGCGACGACCAGGGCAACGAGATCAACCCCAACGTGCCGGTTACCAAGCTGCGCGATGGCGACACCCTCGTCATGGACACCGGAGCGGACGCAACGGCTGACGGCGGCTACAGCACGGATTCGGGCAGCATGTCTGACGACGAGGGCATGTAATGCGTCCCGTTATCGACATCCGCAACGTGCACCGCATTTTTGAGAGCGAGGCGGGTTGCGCCCACATCCTGCACAACGTGAGCCTGGCGGTAGAACCCGGCGAGTTCGTCGCCATTACCGGCCCTTCGGGCTCGGGCAAGTCAACGCTCATGAACATCCTGGGCTGCCTGGACAAACCGACGGCGGGCGACTATTACCTGCAAGGGCTCAACGTGGCCGAGCTCGATGATGACGAGCTCACCGAAGTCCGCGCCCTGAGCATTGGCTTTGTCTTTCAGAGCTTCAACCTGCTGCCGCGCCTGTCGGTTATCGAAAACGTCATGCTGCCGCTGGCCTACACCAATGTGCCCCGTAGCCAGCGCGAAATGCGCGCCGTTCACGCGCTGCAGGCTGTCACGCTGCCCGTCGACCACTGGGACCACCGCATATCCGAGCTCTCGGGCGGCCAGATGCAGCGCGTCGCAATCGCGCGCGCCCTCGTCAATGACCCGCCCATCATCCTGGCCGATGAGCCGACGGGAAACCTGGACTCCGCTACCGGAGCGCTTGTGATGGAGACCTTCCATAAGCTCCAGAAGCGCGGCAAAACCATCGTGCTTATCACACACGACCCCGGCATCGCCGCCGAGGCCGACCGTGCCGTGACCATCCGCGACGGTCGCATTCACGATGGCGCGTATATTCCACATGCACCGCGGACCCTGCGCAGCGCCGTGGATAGCCTGCCCATGATTTCCGCCTCCGCCAACCCGCCGAAAGGAGAGATGGCATGAGCGCCCGCGATCTCATCCAGGAAGCCCTTCACTCGCTCGAGGCCAACAAGGGGCGCAGCCTGCTCACCATCCTGGGCATTGTCATCGGCATCGCCTCGGTTATCGCCATGACTTCGCTCATCGGCGGCATCCAAAACAGCCTGGTCAACAGCCTGGGCCTCAATGCGGCACGCATGGTGCAAATCTATTCGTCGCAAGAACTCACAGAGTCGGACATCGAGAAGCTTCAAAAACTGGTGCCGCAGATAGAGCAGATCGGCATTGTCGACAGCGCGTATACCGAGTACAAGACCGGCGATAAAAGCTATACCGTCATGGCACAGGGTGTCGATAGCGACATGCTCGACGCCGTGGGGGCCGGAAAGCTCGTTGCGGGGCGTACCTATTCCCAGGCCGAGTCTCAATCAGGCTCGCGCGTGGCGCTCATCAGCCGCGGCGGCGCCGATCAGCTTTACGGCAACGAACAGGATGCGCTGGGGAAAACCATCAAGGTGTCCAACGGCGAGGTGCAGATTGTCGGCGTGATTGACGGCGGCAGCGACTCCATGGGCTCGCTCACGCTGTATATGCCACGCGAAACCATCTCCGGCCTGTTTGGCGACGAGAATCCTTCATTCCCCAGCGTGACGGCGCTCGCCGCCGAGGGCACGGACATGGATGAGCTCTGCAAGACCATCGAGTCCAAGGTGCGCGCGATGAAGGGCATCGAGGAGGAGGATGAGTACAACAGTGTATCGGCGACCTCCATGAAAAGCGCCATCGATGCACTCAACTCCTTTATGGGCGCGTTTTCGCTCATCATGGGTGCTGTCGCCAGCATCTCGCTGCTTGTCGGCGGTATCGGCATTATGAATATGATGCTTACCAACGTAACGGAGCGCATCCGCGAGATCGGCATCCGCCGCGCTCTGGGCGCAAGTCGTCGCGATATCACTGCGCAGTTTTTGGCCGAATCCTCGGCGCTGTGCGTCACCGGCGGACTGCTAGGTGTCCTGATTGGCTATCTGCTGGCCTGGGGCCTCGCGATGTTTGCCTCCGGATCCGGGATTCTTGGCGAGCTCGGAGCCAGCGGGCAAATCATACCGAGCTTTTCAATCGCCACGGTGCTGCTGGCCTTCGCCGTCTCCGTCGGCATCGGCGTAATCTTTGGCTTCTACCCCGCTCGCCGCGCAGCAAAGCTCGACCCCGTCGAGTGTCTACGCTACCAGTAAGCCACCACCAATAAGTTGCGGTGAATTAGGGACTGAATATGCTATCTAACAGCAAAAACAGACACTATTTCACCGCAACTGATTGAAGGGCCCTAGGCGCGGCGAGCGCCTAGCGCGCGAACTCCCGTAAGAGCGCGTCTTCCACTTCACGAAGCGAAAGGGTCCCGCCTCCCTCGGCGGGACGGGTGACCACGATGCAGCGCGCTCCCGCGTCGCGCGCGGCGACGAGCTTCTCGGCCGTGCCGCCTACGGTTCCCGAGTCCTTGGTCACAAGCCACTGGGCGCCCACCTGCCGAAGCATCGCCTCGTTAAGCTCGCGGGTGAAGGGCCCCTGCATGCCGATGACGTGCGACGGCGAAAACCCCGCGTCCATGCACTTCGTTATAGCACCGGGCAGCGGGAGCACGCGCACGAAGAAGCGCTCCGCGAAATCGGCGACGCGCGTGTAGGGAGCAAGCTCCTTGCTCCCCGTCGTGAGAAGCGCGCGACCCGGGTTCTCGGAGAGAAAGCGCGCCGCGCAGGCGATCGACGCGACCGGCACGACGCCTTTGGGCAGCGCCTCGGCCGGGCGCGCAAGGCGCAGGCATCGTGCACCCACGGCGAGCGAAGCGGCCCGGATGTTGCCGCTTGCGAGCGTAGCGAAGGGGTGCGTGGCATCGACGACGATGCGCGCGCCGGAAAGCTCACGCTCCATGTCGCCCTCGTCGAGCCTGCCCGCATGCACCTCGATGCCCGGAAGCTCGCCCAAAAGCTCGCCTCCGTACTCGGTTGCCGCGTAGGCACGGGCGGGGATGCCCGCCCCGCTCGCCCATTCGCACAGAAGGCGGCCCTCGGTGGTGCCGGCGAAGATGCGCAGGGCCGGCGCGGATGCGGGGGCCGTCACTTCGGGCCGCCCGTGCGCGTGATCTGGTAGAGCAGCGCGTTCATAATGGCGGCCGCCACGGTCGAGCCGCCCTTGCGACCCCTCGCGACGATGGCCGGCACGCGTCGCGCAAGTAGCTCCTCTTTCGCCTCGACCACGTTCACAAACCCGACCGGCACCCCAACGACGAGCGCGGGCGCGATCTTCCCCGCGTCCATGAGCTCGGCGAGGCGCAGAAGTGCTGTGGGGGCGTTGCCGACGGCCACGATGAGCGGACCCTCGATGCCGCAAGCTTTGTCCATGCTCGCAACGGCGCGAGTCGTGCCCGCGGCGCGCGCAGCCGCGGCGACATCAGGGTCGGCCATGTAGCACACGGCCTTGCAGCCGAGCTTCGCGAGCGCGGGCTTGCTTATGCCTGCGAGCGCCATGTTCGTGTCGGTGAGCACCGTGGCCCCTGCGCGCAGTGCGTCGAGCGCACAGTGCGCGGCGTCATGGGTGAACACGAGGGAATCGGCGTACGAGAAGTCGGCAGTGGTGTGGATGACGCGCTTCACGACGGGCTCTTCGAGCGGCGGGAACGTGCGGCCGCCGAGCTCTTCGGTGATGATCTCGAAGCTGCGCCGCTCGATGTCGCCGGGCGCCATCTCCTTGGAATCCATCTAGTACTCCACTCCTTCCCTTGCACATATCCCCTGAGCATAGGGGTGTTTCTCGCACCGCATCTCGGTTATGTAGTCGGCCTTCTCCACGATCTTGCGGGAAGGCGCACGCCCGGTGAGCGCTACTTCAACGCCGCGCGCGGACATATCGAGCGCGCGGTCCACGAGAGCCTCGTCGACAAGCCCTTTCGAAAGCGCGTCGAGCGCCTCGTCGAGCACGAGCAGCCCCTCCTGAGCGCCCTCGAGCTCGGCGAGCGCAGAAGCGAGGTTCCCATCGTGCAGCTCGCACGTCGCGGCAAGTTCTTCCGACGTCATCGACCAGGTAAACTTGTCCGACACCTTCCCCGCGAACACGGGCACGCCGAAATGCTCGGCGAGCAGGCGCGCCTCCCCGCTTTCGCCGTCTTTCAGGAATTGCACGACGACGACGCGGCGGCCTGCGGCGAGCATGCGAAGGGCGAGGCCCATCGCCGCCGTGGTCTTGCCTTTGCCGTCGCCATGATACACGTGGATCATACGCCCTCCTCGATAATGCGGTAGACATACTCCATGTCGAGCGCCCCGCGCACGCCGTCGGCCAGGCGGTCGAACTCGCGCGCACGGTGATCGGCCGCGGACGCCGCGCCCGCAGCACCCACG
>URDZ01000106.1:0-6373 GCA_900546725.1 uncultured Collinsella sp.
GTCGTTGGCACCCAGAAAGGCGTCGAGACGCTGGCCAGAGCAATCGTCGGCAACAAGAATATGGATGTCGGCCATTAACGCTCATTCCTTTCGCGAATCTTGCGGGCACGCTCCCCACGCTGCTTGGCTTTGCGCTTGGCGCGGGCCTCATCACGGGCATTGAGCTCGGCAGTCGCATCGACTTCGCGGGCCGCAGGGCTCAAGAACATGTAGCCGATGAGGGCAAGCACAACGCCTACGGTGATGCCGATATCGGCCACGTTAAAGACGGGAAAGTCGATGAAGGTGGTGGCAATAAAATCGGTCACAAAGCCAAAAGTCAGACGGTCGATCGCGTTGCCAATGGCGCCGCCCGCGACCATAGCCATGCCCACAACCTCCAAGCGAGCAAGCTGGGGCGCGCGAAGCAAGTACACGGCAATAGCGATAATGACCGCCAACGCCAGCACGGCAAACGCGATGCCATGCCCCTCGCCCATGCTAAAGGCAGCACCGATATTGCGGACAAATAGAAAGTCGATCACACCGGGGATAACAGTCACATGCAAAGCGTCGCCCACGGCACGAACCGCAAGCTTGGTCAGCTGGTCAACAAGCAGCACAACCAGCGCCACCCCACCAGCAACACCCAACCGCCAACGCAAAGGCGGCGTCATATCCCCAGCACGACCCAAATCAATCCCCTACCCTCAAGAACATCGAATTCCGTTTAACGCAATTAACCATCTTATATTGCCACACGCAGAGCGCACGACATATTCGCTAACGCCAGATAAATAACCAGCATAAAAAGAAAGCGGCATTCCGAAAAACAGAATGCCGCTTTTATTCAGCGGAGCAAATGGGCCGAAGGCGTCCAAATTCTCCCAATAACTAAAATGCCGAGTTACCGTGCCTTAAAGGGCATTCGCGCAGCGCTTGCAGATATGCGCGTGGCCGTTGTACTCGCCGACGGTGGTGCGGTAGTTCCAGCAACGGTCACAGCACTCGCCCTCGGCAGCCTCAATAGCGACGAAGAGCTCCTCGCCCTGGGTCAGCTCAACATCGGAGACGATGTAGAACTCGGCCAGGTCGACGGCCTTGTCGCCGGTCAGCAGCGCATACATCTCGGCGGGAACGACCGCCTTGACGCGGACCTGCTGACTCTTGGTGAAGGTGCCGGCGGAGCGGGCATCCTCAAGGGCCTTGGTCACGGCGCTACGGAGCTCGAGTGAAGCCTCGAGCACGCCCTCGAACTCATTGGCCTCGTCGACCGTGATAGGCGACTTGTACCAATCGAGCAGCGCGGCGTACTTCTGATGATCGACGCAGCCGGCGGGCGCATAGGCCATGGCCTCATCGACGGTGTAGGACAGGATCGGCTGCAGGTCGCGCATGAGCATCGAGAAAAGCTCGGCGAGCACGGTCTGGGCGCTGCGGCGCTCGAGCGAGCCGGGCTTTTCGCAGTACAGACGGTCCTTCAGGGCGTCGAGGTACACGTTGGAAAGCTCGGTCACCACGAAGTCGTAGAGCGCACGGTAGGCGCGCGGGAACTCATAGCTGGCGTAGGCGTCGTCGACCTCGGCCTGGACCTGGGTCAGACGGGCAACCATGAGCTTGTCGAGCGGCAGCAAGTCAGCAAAGGCGACGCCGTCGGTCTCGGGTTCAAACTGACCCTCGAGCTCGGAGAGCAAGAAGCGCAGCGTGTTGCGGAAACGGCGATAGGCATCGGACGTACGAGCGAGAATCTCGTGGTCGATGGAGACGTCAGAGCTGGTGTCGACGGAGGCAACCCACAGACGGATGATATCAGCGCCCATCTCGTCGCAGACCTTATTGGGGTCGATAACATTGCCGAGCGACTTGGACATCTTGCGGCCCTGACCATCGAGTGTGAAGCCCTGCGAGACGACCGCCTTGTACGGAGCATGGCCGTTGGCACCCACCGAGGTGAGCAGCGAGCTCTGGAACCAACCGCGGTGCTGGTCGGAGCCCTCAAGATACACGTCCGCCGGGTACTCAAGCTCAGGGCGATACTCGCAGACGGCCTTCCAAGACACGCCGGAATCCCACCACACGTCGAGGATGTCCTTATCGGCCTTGAGGTGATGACCGCCGCACTTGGGGCAGACGCAGGCCTCGCCCAGGTAGCTCTCGGGAGCGTCGGTGAACCAGGCGTCAGAGCCCTTCTCGTGGAAGAGCTTGATGACGGCGTCGAGCGTAGCGTCGTTCATGACCTTCTCGCCGCAGTCGGCGCAGGTGTAGCTGGGGATAGGCACGCCCCAGTTGCGCTGACGGCTAATGCACCAGTCGGGACGCTGCTCGACCATGGCGCCGATGCGGTTGGCGGCGTGAGCCGGATACCACTTGACGTTCTCGCGAACCTCCTTGCCAGCCTGCTCACGCAAGCCGGTCTTGTCCATCGAGACAAACCACTGGTCAGTAGCACGGAAGAGCACCGGGTGTTTGCAGCGCCAGCAGTGCGGATAGCTGTGCGTGATCTTCTTCTCGAGGACCAGGGTGCCGCGCTCGCGCAGGAACTCGATGATGTGCGGGTTGGCCTCATCGGTATCCATGCCGCTGAAGGGACCACCGGTGCCAAACTCCTCGCCGGTGTAGAACTTGCCGTCATCATCGACCGGCATGCAGATGTCGGTAATGCCCTCCTTGAGGCAGGCAAAGTAGTCGTCGACGCCGTGGCCGGGCGAGTTGTGGACGATACCGGTACCGTCATCGACACCGACGTAATCGGCCAGCAGCGCCACGCCCTCAACACCGTCAAAGATCGGCTGCTTGTAGTGGATGTGGTGGAAGGTCTCGGCGGGAACCACATAGGGCTTACCGTCGACCATAACCGGGGTGTACTCCCAACCAAACTCCTCGCAGCACTTGGGAGCCAGGTCCTCGAGCATGACCTCGGCACGACCCTCGTGCTCAACGGCGACATAGGCGGCGCCGGGCTTGAGGGAAACTGCCTGGTCGGAGGGAATGGTCCACGGCGTGGTCGTCCAGATGATGAAGTCAACCGGGCCGTCGAAATTCTCGAGACCGGCGGGCTTGGAGGTCATCTCGAAGCGCACGAAGATGGACGGGCTCGTCTCATCGGAGTACTCGATCTCAGCCTCGGCCAGCGCGGTGTGGCAGTGCTTGCACCAGTGAACCGGCTTGTGGCCGCGATAAATCATGCCCTTATCGAACATGGCCTTGAAGACCTCGATATCGGCGGCGTCATGCTGGTGATAGAGCGTCAGATAGGGGTTGTCCCAGTCGCCGAGCACGCCCAGACGGCGGAAGCCAGCCTTCTGAAGCTCGATGTTCTCGACAGCGAACTCGTTGCAGAGCTCACGGATCTTGGCCGTGGGGGTCTGGTTGAACTTCTCGGTGCCGAGCTTCTCCTCGACCTTATGCTCGATCGGCTGACCATGGCAGTCCCAACCGGGGACATAGGGAACCTCATAGCCCTGCATCATCCAGTAGCGGTTGATCATGTCCTTGGAGATCTTGTTCATGGCATGGCCGATGTGGATCGGACCGTTGGCGTACGGAGGACCGTCGTGCAGCACGAACTTCTTGTGACCCTCGTTCTTCTTCAGAACCTGCTCGTAGACCTTGTTATCCTGCCAGTCCTTGAGTCGCTTGGGCTCGGACTTGGAAAGACCGGCACGCATGGGAAAACCGGTCTTGGGCAGATTCATCGTCTGCTTGTACTCGTTTGCCACGGTACCCCTTTCATGTCGTGGGCGCGCACGCCCGTTGGGCACCAAAAAAGCGCCCGTCCCTACAAGCTGGGACGAAGCGCCACAAAACGGGCAGCCTGCCCGTAAAAGCTCTTCGCTTAACCACCCAGCTTAGATGCCCTCGCCCGCATATTCGCGCGCTCGCATCCGTTACTCGGCTGGCCTGTATCGACGACCATCTCGGCGATGTCTACTAAGACGAACCTGCACGGCACGTCCGTTGGGACCGCAGCTCCGGGGTGATTTTCATCGGTCGCATGCGCGGGTTCTCAGCGCTCCCCGCTCTCTGTAGCATGCGGACGGCCGACTACTCGTCCCCATCAACGCTTATGCGCTGTATGGTAGCACGGTCGCCGCCGGCGAAAAACCCTCAACATTGGTTTTATACGTTCGAAATTTCTCGCTATTACAGCCTTTCTCTAGGAGCAAAATACCTGAAAGCACTCTATCGAACGAAAGAAGGCACCTATGCGTACGATTGGAATGAGCGACTATACCGTCGGCGAGGACTGCTTTGACGAGCTGCCCGGAGCACTGGCCGAGTACGGAGCGACCAAAGTCGCCATCATCGGCGGCAAGCGAGCCCTGGCTGCGGCGCTGCCGGGAATCGAGGCGGCACTTGAAGGTACCGATGTCGAGGTCCTGGAGACGCGCGTCTATGGCACCAACAGTACGCGTGCCAATATCGCCAAGGTCGTGAACTCCCCTGCCTGCCAGGAAGCCGACGTGCTCATCGCATGCGGCGGCGGCAAGGCGCTCGACACCGTGAAGACCGCAGCCATCGAGCTCAAGAAGATCGTCTTCACCGTCCCGACGATCTGTTCTAACTGCTCCGCCGCGACCGCCATTGCCGTTGTCTACAACGACGACGGCTCGCTCGAGGGCTATTCGTACCCCAACCGACCCGCGCACATCTTCATCAACCCCAAGATCATCGCCGAGGCACCGGCGGAGTACTTCTGGGCCGGCGTGGGCGATGCCCTGTCCAAGCAGCCCGAGGTCGAGTACGCCACGAGCGCCGGTAATTTGGAGCACACCGCCGGTCTTGGCCTGGCACTCGCTCACACCTGTTCCGAGCCGCTGTTTACCTATGGCGTCCAGGGTCTTGAGGACGTACGCCAGGACCTGTCGAGCGAGGCCGTCAAGCAGATCGCGCTCGACATCGTGGTCAACACGGGCTATGTCTCAAACCTGACCAACCAAAACGATTACTACTACAACTCGAGCGTCGCGCACGCGTTCTACAACGCCACCTGCAGCATTCCGCGCGAGGGAACCTACCTGCATGGCGAGGTCGTGAGCCTGGGCGTGCTGGTACTGTTTGCCTATACGGGCGATACCGAGAACCTTGAGCGCTACGCCGCCTTTAACAAGCAGATGGGGCTGCCCGTAACGCTTGAGCAGGTTGGCCTTACCGAGGCAGATATCCCGGCCCTGTGCGAATACGCGCACGCCACCAACGAGTGGAAGCAGGGAAACCCCGAGCCCTTCACCGACGAAAAATTCGCCGCCGCCATCAAGGCTGCCAACGCCTACGGCCACACCCTCTAGTTCTAACCCAAAACCACCACAAGGGAGCAACACCTTTGTGGTGGTTTTTTATTGCACCACCATTCAGTTCGTACTCGAACCCGGTTCTTTACGAGAAAGGGTTCAGGTACGTTTTTTATCGTAAATTCTGCGGAAGGACTACTCGGAACGGTAAACAGGAACGAACAAAGGCAGGGCATCATCGTGGTGATGGTATCCTGCCTTTTTTTTGCGAAACCAAGGTCGCTTTATGCGAACTTGATCGCCACTTATATGGCGCATTGATGGCAATTGCTGCGTACGTGCGTACCGGGAGCCTGTACACCTCTGGCAAGGTGTAACACACTAGACTTTGTTCCAAAGTCCGTGTGCTAAGGGGTCAAGCCCCTTAGAATCCCTGCGGATTGTGTACGCACGTACGCAGAAAAATGGCAAAATTTCACTATATCGGGCTGTTCTTTCATGGTGGAGTGTGGTATACTCGGCTTAGCCCAGTAAATCGGAAGTTATGGAGGTACTTTATGAACGAGAGAGAAAAAATTATCCGATTATGGTTTGATATGTGGATTAAGAAAGCAGATTTAGGAATTGACAATATTTTTACAGATGATGTTGTATATACTGAGAGTTGGAGTCCTAAATATGAAAACCGCAAAACGGTAAAGCACTGGTTTGACGAATGGAATACACGCGGAAGTGTTCTTGTCTGGGAGATTAAGCAATTTTTTCATCAAGGCAATCAAACAATCGTGGAGTGGTATTTTAAAAACAAAATGAATAATGGAAATGTTGAAGAATTTGACGGAATATCTTTAATTGTATGGACACAGGATAACAAAATAAAATCATTAAAAGAGTTTGGTTGCAATCTTCATAATTACAATCCATATCGAGATAGTGATATTCCCGTATTTCGAGAAGAAAAAGCAAATTGGTTTTGAGAGGACTATAAATTCCAGTTTAACGAACAGGAGATGATGAACGCATGAAAATCCTACATGAACTTTCTTGGCTATGGGAAACGCTGGGCATTGCGCTTGTTGCTGCGGCTGTCTGCATGGCTTGCACTGCTCTGATTGGCAAGGCAGCAAAGAAGAAACTCAGCAAAAAGTTGTTGGCGGTCATAG
>URDZ01000107.1:0-6326 GCA_900546725.1 uncultured Collinsella sp.
GTGCGGCCCGTGAAGCGGGCGCTTCGGGTGCGCTGCTCCGAGCGTATGCCACGCAGTGGCGAAAGTCAAGATTTCAGTGGTCGAATTTTGGTCGAAATCGAACAGAACCGCTATTTGGTGTTTTTGAAAGAAATGTATATCTACCTGCCTATATAGCGGTGTCAAACAGTCTCAAAGAGTGTCAACAAGTTTAGAAACTACGGGCTCATAACCCGGAGGTCGTAGGTTCAAATCCTGCCCCCGCGACCAAGAACTTGCAGCTCGTCGGCCTAGCCGGCGAGCTTTTTTGTTATTTCGGGACCGTGTTTTCGGTCCAATTCTCGGCCTCTCAAACAAAATCTCGATTTGTAACATCTAGACCCGATTTGGGCGGCTAGGTGTTACAGACCGAGATATACCGGTGGGTTGGGTCGTGTTTGTCTAAATCTGTAACACGAGGGACGGATTTTGCCGAGTTGATGTTATAGATTGAGATTTTCTAGCAGGCGGGTTTGGTTTGTCTCGATCTGTAACAGTAAGACCCGGTTTTGCCGCGTAACTGTTACAGATTGAGATAAACCGACGGGCCGCCCCGCTCTGCCCCATCCACCTGCCGCCACCTGATATTCGCCGATTTCCGTTGTGCTGCTGTGCCTCCATGCCATATCCTCTAGACAACTACGCGGCAACATCGCCGCCGCGCCTACAAGAGAGGAATGTCCATGACCGCACCTGCATCCAAGCTGCTTCAGCCCATTACGGTTGGCCCCCTTGAGCTCAAAAACCGCATTATGTTTCCGCCGCTGACCACCGGCTACGAGGAGCGTGACGGCTCCATTGGCGAGCGCAGCCTGGCTTTTTACGAGCGCTTGGCCCGTGGCGGCGTGAGTTACATCGTCATCGGCGACGTTGCTCCCGTCATGACCGCAAGCCCCACGCCCAAGCTGGCGACCGACGCCCAAATCCCCACGTTTAAGGCCCTGGCCGATGCCGTCCACAAGCACGGCGCCAAGGTCGCGCTGCAGCTGTTCCACCCCGAGTACGACGTGCCCGGTGTCGGCCGCATGGTCATGGGATCCATGGCCGCCGCCAAGGCCGCGCAGGAGGCCAAGGCCGCCGGCGACGAGGAGACCTTTGCCGCCAAGATGGCCGAGTCCAACGAGATCCGCAACCAGGCCTACGCCAAGCTGCACCACGACATGCAGCACTTTGTGAACGAGGCGAGTGTGGAGCAGCTCACCCAGATCAAGGAGGCTATCGCCGCCTCGGCCGCTCGCGCGCAGCAGGCCGGGATCGATGCCATCGAGGTCCACGGCGACCGCCTGGTAGGTTCGCTGTGCTCGGCCATCCTCAACCAGCGCACCGACGAGTACGGCGGCTCGTTCGAGAACCGCGTTCGCTACGCGCTGGAGGTCGTCGCTGCCATTAAGGAAGCCGCGCCGCAGCTGATGGTGGAGTACAAGCTCCCCGTGATCATGGAGAACCCCGACGGCACGCCGCGCGGCAAGGGCGGCCTGCAGCCCGACGAGGCCTGCGAGTTCGCCAAGCTGCTCGAGGGCGCGGGCATCGATATGATCCAGGTCGCACAGGCCAACCACACCGGCAACATGGGCGACACCATTCCGCCCATGGGCGCCATGCCCTACAACTGGACGCTGCCCGTGGCCGAGCGCGTCAAGGCCCTGGTCTCCGTGCCGGTGGCAACCGTGGGCCGCGTGGTTTCGGTCGAGGCCGGCGAGAAGATTCTGGAAGACGGCGCCGCCGACATCATCGCCTATGGCCGCTCGCTCATGTGCGACCCCGACATTGCGCTGAAGGCCGCCACGGGTGAGCCCATCCGCGAGTGCCTCAACTGCAACAAGGGTTGCGTCGATGCGATTCAAAACCGCAAGTACATTTCGTGCGTGCTCAATGCCGAGAACGGCGACGAGGCGACCATCGCCATCAAGCCGGGCGAGGGCGACAAGAAGGTCGCCGTGGTGGGCGGCGGCATCGCCGGCCTGGAGGCCGCGCGCGTGGCGGCCAAGCGCGGCTACGACGTGACCGTCTACGAGGCGAGCGATCATCTGGGCGGCCAGATTGTGCTGGCGGCTGCGCCTCCGCGCAAGGACGAGATCATGCGCTCGGTCGAGTACTACGAGAAGATTCTGCCTGGCCTGGGCGTGAAGGTTGAGCTCAGCCACGTCGCTACGGCAGAGGACCTCAACGCCGCCGATGCCGCGATTGTGGCCGTGGGCGCGCACGACGTGGTCATCCCCGTTCCGGGTGCCGACTCGGACAAGGTCGTCTCGAGCTGGGACGTGCTGGCCGGCAAGGTGGAGCTTACGGGCCGCGTCGCCGTCATTGGCGGCGGCCTGGTGGGCACCGAGACTGCCGAGTACCTGCTGCAGCACGGCTGCGAGGTGGCGATCGTGGAGATGCTCGACAAGATTGCCGCGGGCGAGTCCGAGACCATTCTGCCGCTGATTATGAGCGACTTTGCCGAGCACAACGTGGAGCAGCACGTGAAGACCCGCCTGACCGCCATTACCGACGAGGGCGTGGAGGCCGTGCGCACCACCGAGGACGGCGCCGAGGAGCCGGTAAATATCGCCTGCGATTACGTGGTGATGGCCGTGGGCTCCAAGGCCAACGCGTTTGACCTGGACGGCGTGACGGTGCCCGTGACCTGCGTGGGCGACTGCTCGGGCGAGCGCACCGCCGACATTGCGAGCGCCATCCGCACGGCGTATCACGCGGCCAACGAGCTGTAGTTGAGCATCGCGGCCAGGCGGGGCGGTAGCACGGATCCGCCTCGCCCGACTGCGTCCCGTCGGGTGTCAATCGGTGCGGGGCCTGCAAGCGCAGCAGGTCCCGCCCTTTTGTTTTGCTCCGGTGGATGGCAATGCGCGGTAATCATGAGGAGTGAGGACGTCTACTGCCTTGCAGATTACTCAAAATTATTGGGGGAGGGGTTAATAACTATATCCTCTATACCAAAGGACATAAAGAGATGTCAATTTTGTTGACAAGCGAATGACGATTAGCTGCGAGTCAGCTACCAGCGTAAATAATCGATAAAGAAATGTCGTAATTTGGTGCCAAATGCCCAGATAACGCCGCGTCTATTTTAATTAACTGCTTTGAGCAAACAGTAAAATGCTACTATCTAACTTGCACGTAAGAAAGCAGATTAACGGTTAAGGCTAAGAAGTGGCAGGTATGTCGGAAGCAACTAGGACTCGCACGCATGCGCCCGAGGTTAGGCAGCGCGCCGTCGAGATCCTCCAAGAGGGGGTCGGCCATCGCGCCCTCGCCGCGGAGCTTGGCATTCCCCAGGCCACGGCTCGTCAGTGGGCCCGCGCGTATGCCGTGGGCGGTGCCGACGCCGTTCTCAATGCCGGTTCGCATCATCACACCTATTCGTACGACGTAAAGCTCGCTGTGGTTAAGGACCGTCTGGAAAACGGCTTGACGGTTCGCGAGGCCATGATCAAGCACAAGATTCCCAGCGAGTCTTCGGTCAAGGCTTGGTGCCGTCAGTACTGCGAGAGCGGTGAGTCCGCACTGGTCGATAAGCCGCGCGGCCGCAAGCCACGCGTTAAAAAGGCGGAATAGCAAACGGGATGGTGCGCCCACAGGGGCGCATTTTTCTTGCCGCGCCAACTTTTTGGACCGGCGCGAGCCTGTCGGGACATCCTCCAAAGTGGCCAATAAACTGCGCGCAGTGGCCCGCGCGCCTGTCGCTGCGATAGGGGAGCGTCGCCCCGCTGCTCCAAAGCGGACGTGCCCTTACCCCGTACGCCTAAAACTCCCCAGTTGACCGAAAACCTGCCGCCGCTGCTCCTCAATTGAGCTATAACGTTAAACAATTGCAGCGTTTTTGCATGGGGGAGTGATGGTATGACGCTACTGTATTTCCTTACCCTGTTTCCGCTGGTACCGGCGCTGGGCATGCTGCTCGCGCGCGGTGACCGCGCCCGCGATGCGGTGGGGCTCATAGGTTCCGGCATTATTATGGCGGTGACAGTTGTAGTCGCCGTCATGTTTTTTGGCACGGGTCCGCAGAGCTTTGAGGTTGCCCCCGGCACCTCGCATGTGCTCTCGATCATCAGCTCCGCCATCGATGTCATCCTGTGCGCCGTCATCCTGTACAACGCGCGTAAATATAAGAGCACGCTCACCACGGTGCTCGGCGTAGTCCAGTTGGTGGGCTCGCTCGCCTTTGCAGCCATGACGCTGCCCGCGGCCGAAGCCGTCACGGCGACGCCGCTCTACCTGGACTACATGAGCGTGATCATGGTCCTCGCCGTCGGTATCGTCGGCAGCCTGATCTGCGTGTATGCCCTGGGTTACATGAAGGACTTCCAGGCCCATGACGAGCACGAGGCCGCGCTGCGCGGGCAGACCGCGCCCGACCGTCGCCCGCAGTTCCTGGCGCTTATGTTCCTGTTCCTCTCGGCCATGTTCGTCATCGTGACGAGCGATAACCTTGAGTGGCTGTTCTGCGGCTGGGAAATCACCACCGTGTGCTCGTTCCTCATGATTGGCTACACGCGCACGCCCGAGGCCATCAAGAACGCCTTCACCCAGATCGTCCTCAACATGCTGGGCGGCATCGCGTTTTTGGCCGGACTCATGTATCTGCACGTTAACGGCATGCCGCTGACCATCTCGGGCATGATCGAGCTTTCCGGCGCCGGTACCGCGCAGTCCGCGCTGCTGGTGATGCCGGTCGTTCTGCTGTCGCTCGCCGCACTCACCAAGGCAGCGCAGATGCCGTTCCATACCTGGCTGCTCGGTGCTATGGTTGCCCCCACTCCCACGAGCGCCCTGCTGCACTCGTCCACCATGGTCAAGGCCGGCGTGTTTTTGATGGTCAAGCTGAGCCCGCTGTACGCCACCTATCCCGTGACGGGCTTTATGGTCACAAGTGTGGGCGCCATCACGTTTTTGCTGGCAGCCCTTATGGCGATCTCGCAGAGCAACGCCAAGCGCGTGCTTGCGTACTCCACCATCTCCAACCTGGGCCTCATCAGTGCCTGCTTGGGTGTCGGCGCGCCCGAGGCCGTATGGGCGGCCATCTTCCTGATCCTGTTCCACACGGTGGCCAAGTCGCTGCTGTTCCTGTGCGTGGGCACGGCCGAGCATCATATCGGCAGCCGCAATATCGAGGACATGGACGGCATGTTCAGCCGCATGCCGCACCTGACGCGTCTGATGATGCTGGGCATCATGGGCATGTTTGTGGCGCCGTTTGGCATGCTCGTGTCCAAGTGGGGTGCCCTGGTGGCGTTTGCCCAGACCGGCAACGTGCTCATGATCATGGTGCTGGCCTTTGGCTCGGCCGCGACGTTCTTCTTCTGGGGCAAGTGGCTGGCCAAGCTTTCGGGCGTCGACCCCACGGCTCAAAACGTTGAGGTCAATGTCCATAAGACCGAATGGATGGCCCTCAACACCATCGCCGCGCTGCTGATTCTGTGCTGCGTGGCGTTCCCGGTAATCTCGAGCGGTCTGGTGTCGCCTTACTTGGCCATGGTGTTTGGCCGCGTGCCGTACGTTATTGGCAAGGACGCCATGTATCTGATGGTGGTTATCGTGGCTTTTATCGCCGTGGTGCTGCTGACGTCGTTCCGCGTGAGCAATAAGCCGCACGTCAACGTGTACCTTTCGGGCGTGGGAACCGACAAATATCGCCATTTTCGCGGCTCGATGGGACACGAGGTGAAGGCTGAAAAGCGCAATTGGTACTCGGAGGACGCCCTTGGCGAGAAGCGTATTGGCCCCGCGGGTAGCGTCGTGTGCTGCAGCATTATCTTGTTTGCGCTGCTGTGTTGCGCGTGGATTGGGCCCGAGAGACTTGCCATGAGCGCGCCCTCGGTGCTGCGCGGCAAGTATTTCGAAGGTTCGGGTGTCGTGGGCATCTTTATAGGCACCGTGGCGTTTGCCTTGATTGCGCCGCTTGTGGGCGGTTTGATTGACGGCCTTGACCGTAAGCTTTCGGCCCGCATGCAGGGCCGTGTGGGTCCGCGTCTGCTGCAGCCCTTCTACGACGTTGCCAAGCTGCTGCGCAAAGCCCCTGCCAGCGTAAACACCATGGACGATACCTATATGGCGTGTGCGCTCATCTTTACCGTGGTGGGCGGCGGCATCTTTGTGTCGGGCTCCAACACGCTGCTGTGCGCCTTTATGGTTACCCTCGCCGCGATCTTTGTGGTGTTGGCGTCCGCCTCGACGCAAAGCCCGTTTGCCCAGGTCGGCGCCGATCGCGAGCTGCTGCAGGTTATGAGTTACGAGCCCGCCGTTTTGCTGATGAGCGTGGGCCTGTACCTTGCCACCGACAGCTTCGATTCCATCGCCGTGACGGG
>URDZ01000108.1:0-6291 GCA_900546725.1 uncultured Collinsella sp.
GCGAGCTGCGCGGTCGTCGGCGTCGAGGGCACGGCGTCGTACGGGGCCGGGCTGACGAGGAGGCTCGTGGAGCTCGGGTACAACGTGGTCGAGGTGCTCAGGCCCAAGAGGGACAAGGCGAGGCCCGGCGAGGGGAAGAGCGACCCGCTGGACGCCGAGCGCGCGGCGCGCAAGGCGGCGTCCGGGAGGGGCTGCTCCGTGCCGAAGTCGCAGGACGGCTGGGTCGAGGCGGTGCGCCAGCTCTACGTCGCGCGCAGGCTGGCCGTCGCGACGTCCACGTCCTGCGTGGCCTGCGCGAAGTCGATGCTCACGACGGCCCCGAGCGCGCTGAGGGAGCGGTTCAGGGGCCGCGAGCGGCCGAAGGACCTCATGCCGCTGCTCGCGCGCAGGAGAAAGGCGGGCGACGCGCTCGAGGAGAGCGTGCTGGCCTCGCTGCGGTCCGTCGCGACGGTCTGGAAGGAGGCCCGCAGCCAGGTCGAGTCCTGCGACGAGCGCATCCGCGCGCTGCTGGAGGCGAACGCGCCCGCGCTGCTCGGCGTCGAGGGCTGCGGCACGACGACCGCCGCCGCCCTGGTCGTGGCCGCAGGCGACAACCCCGGCAGGCTGAAGGGCGAGGCGGCGCTCTCGATGCTGTGCGGTGCCTCCCCGATCCCCGCGTCGAGCGGGAAGACGGAGCGGCACAGGCTCAACCGCGGCGGCAACCGGCAGGCGAACTGGGCGCTCTACGAGATCGCGATCAAGCGCATGGCATACGACGAGAGGACGAAGAGGTACGTGGCGAGGCGAACCTCCGAGGGGAAGTCCCGGAGGGAGGCGATCCGCTGCCTCAAGCGCTTCATAGCGCGGGAGGTGTACCGCGTGCTCATGGACCCGAACCCCGACGGCGCCGCGCCGGAAGGCCCCGAGCTCGCGAAGATGCGCAAGGCGATGCGGGTGACTCAGAAGCAGGCCGCCGAAGGGCTCGGCATGTCCGCAGCCGCACTCGGCCACCTGGAACGGGGGAAACGGCGGTCGACGAAACTGGAGAGGAGGTATTACGAGCTCCTGTGCGAATTGAAGGGGGTGCTCCCGCAAACTGCCTCTTGACAGCTTATAGGAGCGTCGGTTTTACTAAAGCAGATACGCTTTGTGCTCGCCTTGTGCCAAAAAGTCTACTCACTTAGCTCGCAAGGTGTCTCGACGGGACGATTCAGGTCAAAATAGCGTACGAACACTGCACTTCTTGCGGTGATTTGATACCGCAAGACAGCCAAAAACCTACCAAAAAGGGACAGGTTTATTTTGGTCGGTTTTATCTGGGGTTTTGCTACATCCGCAGGTTGAACCTATCAATCAAACGGCCCAACGCAAAGGCCGCCGCGAAGGAATTCACATCCTTCGCGGCGGCCTTTAACGTTTGCCCAGATGAAACCTGCCAAAATAAACCTGTCCCTAAATGGTAGGTTTGGGAAGGTCGGGGAACCAGGTTGGCTTGGGTTGGTTGGGTGTGCGCTCGGCTAGGACCAGCTCCATCCAGCACATGTCGTACCAGCGGCCGAACTTCTGGGCACAGCGGTCAAACGTACCCACCAGGCGGTAGCCCATATGGGCATGGAAATCCTGACTGTTGTGCGTCAGATACTCGTCGTCCTTGTCGTGCGGCACGGCGATGAGCGCGCACATGTTGGTGATGCCCATCGCAATCAGGCATTGCTTGAGCGCATCGTGCAGCTTGCGGCCCAGCCCGCCGTGGCGCACGTCGCGCGCCAGGTAGATCGACGTCTCGACCGACCAGTCATATGCCTCGCGGCTGTTGAGCGGACTCACATAGGCATAGCCTACCGGACGCCCGTCCAACTCCATCACCAAATACGGATAGCGCTTGAGCGTACGCTCGATGCGCCCGGCGAACTCCTCAACGCTCGGCACCTCGTATTCACAGGTAATCGCCGTCTGGCGCACATACGGCTCATAGATGGCAAGCAACGCCGGCGCGTCTTCGGGCGTCGCCAGGCGAATCGTCGGCTCGGACATCTCGGGCATACAGCCCCTCCCCCCCAAAAGCAAAGACCGCCTTGCGCCAAACCCAGGCGCAAGGCGGCCCCTTGTCATTACATCAGGCTACAGGACAGCCGCCAGCGCGTCGATATCCTCCTGCGTCGTGGCCCAGCTGGTGCAAAAACGCACCACCGTGTGGGCCTCGCCGTACTTTTCCCAGTACTCGATCGCCGCATGCTCGCGAATGCGCGCCATGTCCTCGTTGGGCAGAATCACAAACTGCTGGTTTGTGGGCGTCTCCAAAAAGAACTGGTAGCCGCGCTCGTGCAGCACGCGGCGCAACACCTGAGCCGTCTCAATCGCCTGGCGACCAATCTCAAAATACAGGCCGTCGGTAAAGAGTGCCTCAAACTGCACGCCCGTCAGGCGGCCCTTGGCGAGCAGTGCGCCATGCTGCTTAATACGCGGAATGGGGTGCGCCGGGGCGTGCATGCCACAGAACACCACAGCCTCGCCGCAGAGCGCACCACACTTGGTGCCGCCGATGTAGAACACGTCACACAGCTGCGCCAGCTCGGGCAGGGTAATGTCGCACTCATCGGCCGCCAGCGCATAGGCCAGGCGGGCGCCATCCACAAACAGCGGAATCTCGCGCTTCTGGCACACCGCGTGAATCGCCGCGAGCTCGGCCTTGGAGTACAGCGTGCCGTACTCGGTCGATAGGCTCACGTACACAGCGCCCGGGAACACCGTGTGCTCGTAGCTCTCGTTTTCGTAGAACACCTGGATATAGTTCTCGAGGTCCTCGGCGTGCATCTTGCCCTCATAGCCGGGGATGGTGAGCACCTTGTGGCCGCCAAACTCGATGGCGCCCGCCTCGTGGCAGGCGACGTGGCCAGTCTCGGCAGCAACGACGCCCTCGTACGGCGCGAGCAGCATGTCGATCACCGTCGCGTTGGCCTGCGTGCCGCCCACCAGAAAAAACACGTCGGCATCGGGGGCCTGACAGGCCTCGCGGATAAGCTGCTTGGCACGCTCGGTGTGCGCATCGGTACCGTAGCCGGGCTGCGGCTCCATATTGGTGTCGACGAGCGCCTGCAGCACTGCCGGATGTGCGCCGTGGGAATAATCGTTGTTGAACGCGAGCATGGCAATCCTCTCTTACCGGGTATCGGCCAGATGATTCAAACGGGGCTATTGTACGCCGTTGGGATAGGCAATGCGCGCGGCAAGGCACTCAAGTGCCAGTACCAGGGCAAAACCGCAGCTCACGTCACTCAAAAAATGCGCGCCGATCACGATGCGCCCAAAGGCGACGAACGCTGCAACAACAACCGCCGCCCAAAAGATCACGCGGCGACGCGAAGGTTTTTCCTTAAAGGCTGCCGCGGGAAGCCCGGCGAGCATAAGGCCGATCGCCGCATGCGCCGTGTGTCCGCTCGCAAACGACTTGAACCCGTCCTTGATCACGCCGGCGGCGATATAGGCCCACTTGTCGGGGTTGCCGATTACCCACCACGGCTGAAAATTGAGCCCCGGCGTGACCTCGATCACGCGCATGCGCGGGCGCGACCACAACGGCTTAACAATGACGTTGAGGATGATGGCCTGAGCGACCCACACGGCAAGCACCATCAACGCCCAGCGCGTGAGCTCGTCGGAGTCGGTGTCGCACGTAAGGCGATAGGCAATAATGTTAACCGCGATGACCAGCGTAAACGTCAGCACCAACTGAACTGCGATGAGCTTGCCACCGACGCGCAGCGATCCGATAATCTCGTAGCCGACCAGGCCCACGTTAATCAAAACGCCCAGCGCGGCGAGCCACCTGCTTGCCTTGGAATCGGGATGCACCGCGCGCACGAGCATAACGCCCGCGATGCTCGCCGTCAGCTCGAACGGCAGCTCGCCGGCCGCCTCGATAAAGCGACCGTACATGCTGCCGATATTGAACAGCGCGCTCGAGATCTGATAATCGAAGAAACTGCCCACGCCCAGACAAAGGACAAGGACAACCGCGATAACAGCGGCGTCTTTCTTATAGATGTACCCGAACATGCTTTCCTTTCGATGGAACCAGATTGCCCAAATGGGGCGTTTGCAGCGTCGACCCGCTAGTCGTCGTCGCTCGCGCCCAGCTGCTGCAGCAGCATGAGGGCGGCTGCCACGGGGCCGGTGCCGTCGCTGGCGTCGAGGCCGCGGCCCAGGCCGCTGCCCGCCCCGGCGCCGGCCTTGTAGGGCACCGACAGCTTGCGGCTCTTGGGGAAGTTCACCGCGCCATAGCGGGTCTTAAGCTCAAAGGCTACCTTCTTGGGAACGTCAACCCCCAGGAAGGTAATACGTCCACCGCTGAGCGTGACGCTCTCGAGCCCCAAGCGCTCGCCGCGGATACGGATACGCGCGCGGTTGAACAGGTTGAGTCCCGCCAACGGCAGCTCGCCATGCGCGGCCTCGGTCTCCTCCTGCACCTCGTCGATACTCTCCAGGTCCTCGGCCGCTGCGAGCTTGCGGTACACGAGCACGCGCTGGTCCACCGCCGGTAGGTACTCCTCGGACAAGAAGTAATCGGCCGGCAGGTTGATGCCCACGCTCGCCGCCTCCATGCCAGCATCGTCGTCGCCGCGCGCCTCGGCCACGGCCTGTCCCAGCATCTGCGTAAACAGGTCAAAGCCCACACTCGACAGGTTGCCGTGCTGCTCGGCGCCCATGAGCGAACCGGCGCCGCGGATCTCCAGGTCGCGCATGGCAATGCGCATGCCGCTGCCCAAGTCCTGGAACTCGGAAAGTGCGGTCAGGCGCGCCGTTGCCTCCTCGGTGAGCGGCAGCTCGCCCGGGAACATAAAGTATGCGTATGCCTGCGTGGCAGAGCGGCCCACACGGCCCTTGAGCTGGTAGAGCTGTGCCAGACCCAGGCGCTGCGAGTCCTCGATGATCAGCGTGTTGGCCGTTGCGTTGTCGATGCCGCTCTCCACGATGGTCGTGGCGATGAGCACGTCGATCTTCTTGGTCGCGAACTCGATCATCACGTCCTCGACCTCGCGCGGGCTCATCTTGCCGTGCGCCACACCCACGCGCGCCTCGGGCGCGGCCTCGTGCACGCGCGTCACGGCATCATCGATGGTCTTGACGCGGTTGGACACGTAATACACCTGACCGCCGCGGCCCACCTCCAGGCGAATCGCCGCACTCACCACGTCGGGGTCGTACTCCCCCACGTGCACGATCACGGGACGACGCCCGGTCGGCGGTGTGGTGATCAGGCTCATGTCGCGCACGCCGCTCGTGGCCATCTGCATGGTTCGCGGAATCGGCGTTGCCGAGAGCGTGAGCACGTCGATTTGCTCGCGCAGGTTCTTGAGCTGCTCCTTGTGCTGCACGCCAAAGCGCTGCTCCTCGTCGATGATCACCAGACCCAGGTTCTTGGGGTTCACATCGGCCGAAAGCAGACGATGCGTGCCGATGAGCACGTCGATCGTGCCCTCGGCAAACGCCTTGAGCGCGCGCTTTTGCTGCGCCGGGGTACGGAAGCGGCTGAGCACCTCGACCTCCAGGCCAAACGGGGCAAAGCGCTCAAAGAACGTCTCGTAGTGCTGCTGGGCCAGAATGGTCGTGGGGCAGAGCACCATGACTTGGCGGCCGGAGTCCACGCACTTAAACGCTGCGCGCAGGGCGACCTCGGTCTTGCCAAAGCCCACGTCGCCGCACAGCAGGCGGTCCATGGGCTTGGGCGCCTCCATGTCGGCCTTGATGTCGGCGATAGCCTCCAGCTGGTCGCGTGTCTCGTCGTAGGGGAAGCTCTGCTCCATCTCGATCTGCTCGGGCGTATCGGGCGGACAGGCGATACCGGTAATCGACGAGCGGCGCGTGTACAGGTCGACCAAGTCAAATGCCAGCTTTTTGGCATTCTTGCGCGCCTTGTTGGTAGCCCGCGTCCAGTCGGCGGTGTTGAGCCTGGTCAAGCGCGGTTTATCACCGTCGGGACCAACGTAGCGCGTAATGCGGTCAACCTGCTCCAGTGGCACGTAGAGCTTGTCGCCATCGGCATATTCCAGCAAAAAGTAGTCGCGCTCCTTGCCGCCCACTTCCTGGCGCGCGATCTCGCTAAAGAGCGCGATGCCGTGGGTAGCGTGCACCACGTAGTCGCCCGGCTTAAACGGGAAGGTAATCTGCGTAATGTCAACCTTGCGGTGGCTGCGCGCGCGGTTGGCATCCATGCGGGCGTTGAGGTCGGCGATTGAGAACACAGCCAGGTTGGCGTCGGGCACCACCACGCCCTGCGGCAGGGCAGCGTCCACAAAGGTCACGCGCCCGCGC
>URDZ01000109.1:0-6203 GCA_900546725.1 uncultured Collinsella sp.
GTGGCCCTGCTCGGAAGAGGCGGCGACAACCTGCCCGCCGGGGCACATGCAAAACGAGAACACGCTGCGGCCGTTGGGAAGATGGGCGACGAGCTTGTAGGGGGCTGCTCCGAGGGCAGGATGTCCCGCCAAGGCTCCATATTGGGCTCGGTCGATGTCGCGCTGCGGATGCTCGATGCGAACGCCCATGGCAAAGGTCTTTTGTGCGAGGGCCACGTTGTGGTCCTTAAGGAGCTCAAAAATATCGCGAGCAGAATGCCCGCAGGCGAGGATGAGGTGCTTTGTCTCGATTGGCTCGTAAGTGGCGTCTTGGGACGATTGGACATCAATACCGGTGATGGCGCCAGACGCGTCGATGTGAATGTCGACGAGCTTTGTTCGATAACGGACGATACCTCCGAGCTGCTCGATGTGCTGGGATATAGCGGTGACAACCGTGGGAAGGATGTCGGAGCCAATGTGCGGCTTGGCATCCCACAGAATATCGCGGGGCGCACCCGCCTCGACGAAGGTTTCGAGGATAAGGCGATGGGCGGGATTTTTTGTTCCCGTATTGAGCTTGCCGTCCGAGAAGGTCCCCGCGCCGCCCAGACCAAACTGGATATTACTCTCGGGGTCGAGGATGCGCTCCTTTAGAAAGAGGTCGATCGCATGCGAGCGGCGAAATGCCGGGTCGCCGCGCTCGATGAGCAAGGGCTTAAGACCTGCTTTGGCGAGCGTTAGCGCGGCGAAAAGGCCAGCGCATCCGGCGCCGACAACGACAGGGCGTTCTTGAGGTGCGTCGGAGACGGGGGTGGGGAATGAAGACCCATCGTCTTTTATCGCGCGTACGCGCGAGCGGTCACGCTCGGAAACGCTGTCGACCGCTTCTCGCTCGAGGTGGGGACTGGTCAGCTCAACACGAAAGCTCAGGATAAAATGGACGTCTCGTTTTTTGCGAGCGTCGATTGACTTGCGGTGGAGCTCGATGGACTTGATCTCGGAGTCTTTGCAACGTAGGACGCGCTTGGCGACTCGCTTGCCAACAATGAGGCAGGCATTTTCATCGCCGGCTTCATCGAGCGACGCGTTGACTTGGGTGATTTCAATCATCGAGGTCTCCTTAGAGGCAAGAAAGAGGCCGTCCGGTATCCCAGACGGCCCGAATGCGTTTTTGATTATAGACTGCGCGGCTACAGGCTGCTTGCAGCGCGAATGCCCGAGAGCCATGCCCACGCAAGGTTAAAGCCTCCGCAATCGGCGTCGATGTCGAGCGCTTCGCCGCAGACGTAAAGCGGGGTGTCGACAACGCTGCGCGCGCGTAGACTGGGTGTTGAGATGCTCTCGACAGATACGCCACCACGCGTGACCTGCGCCGAGCGCTCCTCGGCGGTTCCTTCGACGAGCAACTTAAAATGCTTGAGGATCGAGACCAGGTGGATGACATCGTTGGAGCCTTGATGGCACTGCTCGAACGCTGTGCAGACGACGCGGGAGAGTTGCGGGGCGAGCATGCCGTCGAGCCAACGGGGATCGCGGGGCGAAAAGCCGCCGAGCAGCTTAACGCGCCGGTTAAGCATATCGAGCAACTCGTCTTTAGAGAGGTCGGGGAAAACGTCGAGCAGGATCGTATCGCCGCGCTGGATACGACGGGAGAGGTTGAAGACAGCGACGCCCGAGATACCGAAGGTTCGAAACAGGACTTCACCGTCTTCGTGCCAGAGCTCATTATGATTGCGGGCGAGCGTCAAGCGGGCGCGGACGCGCAGGCCGTCCAACGTCTTGAGTGCCGCCCGATCGCCGACGACCGTTGCCGATACGGGGCAGAGGATGGGGCGCAGCGAAGTGAGGGGGAGGCTAAACGTATCGGCGATACCGGTGGGGTTGCCACCCGTGGCGATAATTACGGCATGTGCCTCCAGGGCCTCGTTCTTGCGAGGGACATCGGCGAGCGCTTTCCGAAGCGAGCGGAGCTCCGATTTTCGGTCGTCGTGCTTTTTTGCCTTGAGCGCCCGCGCTGGACGGTCTATTTGGAGTGTCCAGCCTTCGGAAGCTTTGTGCGCCGAGGCAACGTTGGCTCCGCAGATTAAGGTAATACCTAGGCGGTCGCAAACGTTGAGAAGCGCGTCGCGCACCGATTCTGCGCGAAGGGAGCGCGGGTATAGCCGGCCTTCCTCGGAGGTTGTCATGATGCCCAGCGAGGAGAAGAAACCCATAAGCTCTTGTTCGGGTTGGGGGCCCATGACAGATTCGACGAATGCGGGGTGGTTATACCGCTGAGGATCAATCGATTCGTTGGAGAGGTTGCAGCGGCCGTTACCGGTCGCAAGGAGCTTTAGGCCGCAGGCGACATCGCGCTCAACGATGCAGACGCTTTTGCCAGCACGTGCGGCCGTAATGGCGGCGGCGAGGCCTGAAGCCCCGCCGCCGATTAGCAGGACGTCATAGAAGGCGCTCGTGTTCACTTAGGCCTCGTCGGTCTCGTGCGGGGTAATAGCCTCGACGGCAGAGACTGCCTTGGGCAACATGCCATCGGGCAGCGCGGTCTCAACCTCGCCCTTATCGCAGGCCTCGGCGAGTGCCGGATTAATGGGAAGCGTGCCCAAGATGTCGAGGTTATAGCGCTCTGCGACCTCGGGGAGCTTGCTTTTGCCAAAGACCTCGATCTTCTTGCCGCAGTCGGGGCACTCGATATAGCTCATGTTCTCGACGATGCCCAGAATGGGGACGTTCATCTTCTCGGCCATGTTGACCGCCTTGGCGACGATCATCGAGACCAGGTCCTGCGGGCTCGTGACGATGACGATGCCGTCGACGGGCAGCGACTGGAAGACGGTGAGCGCGACGTCGCCTGTTCCCGGAGGCATGTCGACCAGCAGGTAGTCGATGGGGCCCCACGAGGTCTCGCTCCAGAACTGCCTAATGGCGCCTGCGATGACCGGACCGCGCCAAAGGACGGGGTCGGTCTCGTTTTGGAGCAGAAGGTTGGAGCTCATGACCTTGACGCCGTGCTCGGAGATTTCGGGCAGCATGAGGTTGCCAAGGGCATGGACGTGGCGTCCGCTCATGCCGAACATCTTGGGGATAGAGGGACCGGTGATGTCGGCATCGAGGACGCCGACCTTGTGGCCGTGACGGGCAAGCTCGGTGGCGATGGCACCGGTGACAAACGACTTGCCGACACCGCCCTTGCCGGAAAGCACGGCGATGACGCGTTTGACCTCGGACAGCGTGTTCTCCTCAAATTGCGACGGCGACGTTTGTCCGCCGGCGGCCTGTGCGTGCTCGCAACCCATGTATGACTCCTTTGTATATGTTGGGGCCGGAGCCCCGTGATGTGACACGAGCGTCATTGTACCCTCGTTTGCGAGCGGGAGTCATTTGCGATGCATTTGGGCCGAGCGTGCTTGCAATACGATGGGCCCAAGCGAATGGGCGGGCTTACTGAACTTTGCTGGCGAACTCGAGGTATTGCATGCGCTGCAGCTTGTCGATCGTCGAGGTGTATGGGCTGTCTTCAGATTCCAAGTTGTAGCGCAGCCCGTCGGCACCGAGATAGCCGGCGACATTGATGGTGGGCACATCTGACCTTGTTGCAAGCAGGGCCTTTTGATAGTCGGTGAGCGGGGCGCCGATCTTATTAAGGGTAATGGCTGCAATCTCGTTTGCCCCGACGGTGTCGTAGACGTTGAGCTCGGTATTGCCGGCGATTTCATAGTTAGCCCAGACGAAATAGGTTGACTGATAGACACGGAAAGCGTGGCTTGCCGTATCTTCCTGAGGGTACAGCTCGTCGTTGAGAGTCGTTGCGGCGCTCGGCTGATGGTCGCCAAAAAAGACAAGAACAACCGGTCTGCCGATATTGCGGAGCTCGTTGATAAAGTACTCGAGGTCCCGGTCGGATGCGTTGATGCAGGTGAGATAGGTGTTGAGCGCGCTATTGGCGCCCTCGCTGGCTCCCTCGACCCAATAGTTTGTCAGCTCTTCGGCGGGAACGGTGCCATAGTCGTAGCCGCCGTGATTTTGCATCGTGACGTCAAAGATGAACTGCGGCGCTTCGTCGGTTCTAAGCAGGTCGAGTATCTTGTCGTAGGTGGCGTAGTCGCATACGCCGGCATGGTAACAGGGCGCACCTTCGAAATCGCCGATTGAAAGAAAGTCTCCAAAGCCCAGCTGCTGATAGATCTTATCTCGATGGTAGTTGACGGGGTTTTGCGGGTGCATAGCGGTAGCGGTATACCCAAGCTCCTTAAGGTCCTTTGCCAGGCTGTTGACGCCATTCATCTGATATAGCTGATAGGGGATCTTGCCTAATCCGACAAAGGCCGTTGTCGCTCCGGTCAAAAATTCGAATTCGGAGTTTGCCGTTCCGCCACCGGTGACCGAAGCGAGCATGGTGCCGCGAACAAGTGTGTCGGGAAGCGAGTTGTAGAATGCGGGGCCGGTGTACCCGGCCGCCTGGAGCTGCTCAAAGCACGAAAGGTCGCTAAAACTCTCGTTCATGACGGCAACAATCGTCGGCTTGATTTCATTGAACTGGGCAACGGCAGCCGCGCGCTGCTCGCTCGAGCCATACGTGCTGTCGTAGGCGGCGGCGAGCTCCTGCTCGATGCTCTGCGCCTCATCGGGCGTATAGCCTTCGGGCTTCTCAATGGGCAACTCGTTGACCATTTCGGTGAACGAAGTGATAAAACCCTGAGACGTATATGTGGTGATGGGCTGCCAACGGTCAAATCCAAAATCCAGCGCCTGCTCCAAGTCGATGCTGGAAAAGCCTGAGAGCCCCACAACGGTCACTAGCAGAAAAGCGCAGAGGTTAGCGGCGATTGCGGGGAAGACATGGGTGGGCGTACGGAGCTTTCGCGGTCGGATAAGCGAAAGAAGCCCCAGGGAAATCTCCAGCAGGGCGAGAGAGGTTACGATTCCGGCGGTAAAGGTAAACTCGTATCCCTCGCTCACTTCCATTGCGGTGCCAAGGGCCAAGATATCGCTTGGCAGGATGGCTTCGCCTTTAAACGTTATGACGAAGTGCTCGGCAATGCCAAGGATGCAACAGGCGACGGGCACGAGGGCCATGACGCCTCCATGACGCTGTCCCAGCAAATAAAGGGAGAGCAGAACCGTCGCGAGCAGCCCGACGGAAAACCCGAATGAGTTGGCGGGAATGCGATAGAACGTTTCGTTACAGGCAATTTCGAGCGAAACGAACGAGAGCGCTGAAACAGCGGCGATGACAAGGATGTCACGGCAAATACAGGCAACCGTTCCCGTCGCAAGATCGGTTTGGTCGATAAGTCCCGAAACCAAGGGCTCGACAAGAAGTATGACGGCGGTAGCACCGAGCGCCGAATAAGAAAGGACCCATAGGGAATTGTCCTCATTTACGAGCAATTGATTCGTAATCCATGCAGCTACCATACCGAGCGGGATGAGGAGCGTCGCGCACCAAAAGACGCGGGCAATGGGCGGCTTTTCATTGTGTTTGATTGAAAAATACACGCGCACGACGACGGTGGCCACGATAAGGACGGCGATGAATATGGGCAGATTGGCCATGTCGCTCGAAGTGATTTCAAGGGGGATATCTTCGGTCATGGACGTTCCTCTGTTACAGCAAATAAAGTTCAGTAGTAGATTACTGTAACCTTTCCACGGCATTTCGAGAAACAAAGCACCCGATACGCAAAGCTAAAGGTCTGCGAATCTTGTATTACGAACATCTGTGCGCGTCGAGTGCGCTAAACTCATCGACAGTATGATTCGATGCAATAGGAGGCAAGGAGCTTCCATGTCTGATTCTTCTATCGTTATTCGCGGCGCTCGTGAGCACAACCTCCGTGATATCGATGTTTCCATTCCGCGTGACCAACTCGTGGTCATTACCGGTCTTTCTGGCTCGGGCAAGAGTTCGCTGGCATTTGACACTATCTATGCCGAGGGCCAGCGTCGATACGTCGAGAGCCTTTCGAGCTATGCGCGCCAGTTCTTGGGCCAGATGGACAAACCCGACTTGGATTCAATCGACGGCCTTTCGCCGGCGGTGTCGATCGACCAAAAGACGACGTCTAAAAACCCTCGCTCGACGGTTGGCACCGTAACCGAGATTTATGACTATCTGCGCCTGCTGTTCGCCCGTGTGGGCACCCCGCACTGTCCCGAATGCGGCCGCGTCATTGAGCGTCAGACGACCGACCAGGTTGCCGACAAGGTCTTGGCGGCGGGGG
>URDZ01000110.1:0-6127 GCA_900546725.1 uncultured Collinsella sp.
TATACGGGTGCATCATCGACGTCTTCAATACAGAAGATATCAGTGCGGAATGTTCTGAAAACTAAGTCCAGCACGGGCCCTGTGTTACCGCTGCAGAGGGGTGCGATTCCTTGATCGCTCACTTAATCTAATAAGAAATTGAGTGAGGCCGGAGCTTTAGCTCCGACCTCCCCATATAAGGGCTCGGCAAAGCCGAGCCACCAAATTTGCATCAGCCCCATAACATGTTTGAGAACGGTGTCTGGAGTACGTGGACGTAGGTCCCGAATCGGTGTTGCCTCCCGGCGCATTCCGCAGGGGGAGCGATATTTTGCAGCACGAAGTGCGCAGCAAAATATCGGTCATGCCCGAGGACGCGCCGGGAGGCAACACCGATTCGGGACCGGACATACGGATCTACCTGCGCATTAACAAATTCGTAAACTTTTTTGAAAAAAGTGCTTGCACAGTTCTCGAATCATAGGTTATTATCTTCCTCGTTGAACGCGCGGGTCCAACAAAACGAACTGCGAATCAACAACATAGCATGTCGGAGTGGCGGAATTGGCAGACGCGCTAGCTTGAGGTGCTAGTGACCGCTTTTTTGGTCATGCGGGTTCAAGTCCCGCCTCCGACACCATCGCATTTGAGAAGCCTCTTCGGAGGCTTTTTTGTTACCGATAGACGGTGGGGTCCACGATGGAAACGCTTGAACGCAACGAGTGGGCAGACGTTGCCCAACTAGTCGAGATCACGAGCGATGCTGTCATCATCTGCGAGCTCGACGGAACCATTCTGCATGTGAATAATCGCTTACTTGGTTTGATGTGCGAGGAACGCGCCGACGTCATCGGTGGAGATGTTAAAGACGTCCTGTACTCGTCCGCTTTTGAACGTGCGACGGAACATCGTCTGCCATTTGAAACTGATGGCTCCGAGAACGAACTGATGCTCAAGCTGAGTGACGGCTCCTTTATCCCCGTCTTGGTTCGTGCAGGCTCCGTAACGCCTCCACGCATCTTTGGGCGCCGCGCGCCACGTGTTCTGGTGGCGCTCCATAGCATCGAAGAACAGTATTCGCACGACCGTCAGCTCAAGCGTGCGCTTTCGGAGCTTAGAGTGGCGAACAAGCGCCTCTCTGGCACGCTCTCGGTCATTATGAGCACTGTGGGCTCCGATGAGTTACCCAGCCTGCTTGATACCGTTTTGAACCAGCTTGTAGGAACACTCGATGCTTCGGGTGCCGCTATCTATTTTTCTGAGAGCGGCGGTTTTAAGCTACGCGGTGTTTCCAAGGAGCTGTACGATAGCTACCTGCCCGAGTTTTTGCCGTATGGCGCTGGCATTCCGACGTATGTTCTTCGCGAGTCGCGTGCCTGTCGCTTGTCGATTCAACAGGACCTTGAGGGCGATAGGGCCGCCTCCGGTATGTTCATGGACTTGGACAATCGTTCTAAGCACCTGTTGCGCGTGCAGGATATGCCTCCGTACCGCAGCGAGATCTGTCTTCCCGTTTTTTACGGTACGCAGATCCTTGGCGTGCTGGAAGTTGGTTGGAAACGCCCCCAGGCACCGCTCGCCTATGACGTTAATGTACTCGAGGTCATTTGCGATTACCTGTCTATCCAGCTGGTCGGCATGGCATCGAGCCTTCGCTCTCGTCGTACGGCCGAGCTTGGCCGCTCGCTCAATGTCTTACGTGATGAGTTGTTTACCTTTCTAGACGATTCCGCCGCGGCTACCCAGGCGGTATCGTCCGAGATCTGCAATATGCTCAACTGCCATTTTTGCCCTGTTGAGTATGACGCCAGTCTGGACTCCTACGTCATAGATTTTGAAGGCGGCAGTCGCGTTGCTTTGCCGGACGATCCCGAGAAGCTTTTCTTTTCCACGACGGCGCCGGCGGCACGTCTGGAGGCTGGCCCTGATGGCTTTGAGGCATCTGTTTTGGGCGGCACGAGTGCCGAGGACCTTAAACACGTCCGTATAACTCGCGTTGACGAATCGATGCCTATGGGAGGCTGGCTTAGGGCGCATGGTCTGCCTTGTCAAGGTCTCTACGTCGACTCCGGCATCGAGGCGGGGCGCCCGCGCTCTGAGGGTGATGGCAAACACAGTAACGACGCGATTGTTCCTGCTTCTGTTGCGAAGAGCCCGACTACGCGCGCGCTGCTGCTTCGTGATGGTAGCCAAGAGCCGATTGATGACCTTGAATATGACTACTTGGTGCACTTGGCGCATGACTTTGAACTGATCTATGAAGGCGAATCTCAAAAGCGCGAGGAGCGCCATATCGCTCAGACCCTCCAGATCGGCATGAGAAATTCCCTGGGGGATGTTCCGGGTATCGCAACCGATTCGGTGTACCTGTCGGCCACGAACTCGGCGTTGGTCGGCGGCGATTTCTATACGCTCATCCGTCTTCCCGACGACTGCGCCGTCATGATTCTGGGTGATGTGTCTGGCAAAGGCATTGAGGCCGCATCGATGTCCGCGCTCGTCAAGACGGCCCTGACGGCATATGCCTGGGAGGGCGCTGGACCGGCCCGCATGGCACGCTCCCTTAACAGCATGCTCATGGGCTTTTCGAGGGTCGAGACGTTCGTGACAGCCTTTATCGCCAAGATTGACCTTAAAGCCGGACGCGCAACGTATTGTTCGGCGGGCCATCCTCCGACCATGGTCATCAGGCCAGAGTCGATGCCGCTGGGTGGCGGCGAGTCCCGTGGGGGAGAGGTCGAGCTGCTTGGATGCCAATCGGGCGTAATCGGTGCCTTTGAGAGCATGGTGTACGAGACAGGCGTGTTTACGTTCGCCCCCGGCGACATGCTCTTCATGTATACGGATGGAACGATTGAGGCCCGCGACCGCACCGGAGCGTTCTTTGGCGAGCAGCGCTTGCGCGACCTTCTGCTTTCTGTTTCGGGGGAGGGCGTGTCGGGCATTTGCGGCAAGGTCTTGGGCGAGCTTGACCGATTTACCGAATCGGCGCTGGACGATGACATTGCATTGGTGTCCCTTGAGTTTTTACGGGGTCGTTCATAGACGACGCTGGGCGGGCTGAATCCGTACGGTTGGGGAAACGAATGCATCGAGTGGGCTTTTTTGGGGAACCATGGTCGTATGAATGAGTGGAATGACATAGCGGTTTTGACGCCACCAGGCGATATCGACATCGCCACGGTGCCTGCGTTGCGTCGGCGGTTGGATGCTTTGATTGGCCGCGGCGTGCGTCGTGTCGTCATCAACTGTCAGACTGTTAGCTTTATCGATTCGACGGGCTTGGCATTCCTGCTTGCGCGCGCTCGTGAGCTCATGAGGCGAGAAGGCCTGCTTTCGCTCGTCAATGCATCAGGTGAAGTTGTTCGCTTTTTGGAGATTGCTCGTCTTGTCGATATCCTTCATGTCGCGGGGCCGGCACGGGAGTCTATTCCCGCCATTCCGGTGGGGGAGCTGCCTCGCTGGAGTAAGAGCGTCGAGGTCCGTCAGGGTATCGAGAATCTTCCATACTACCGACATCGCATCGCCGAACTCCTTGAATCGCTTCCGTTGCGCCGCGACGAGCGCTACGATGTCGCATTGGCGTCGGGGGAGGCGCTGAGTAATGCCTATGACCATGCGGGCGGTATCGGGTGCGTCCTGACGGTTCAGGCCTATGGCGATCGCGTCGTGGTTGAGGTGCTTGATCGAGGTGCTGGCTATTCTATCGATGAAACGAGCGAACCGGTCGCATCTGAGGAGCGCGGCCGTGGTATCAAGCTTATGCGTTTGCTCGTCGATAACGTGGATGTTGCTCGTCGTACAGACGGCGCTGGCACGCGCGTGCAGATGGTGAAGCTGTTTAGCGGAGCGCTGGAATCGTGTGCCTAGCCAATCGCTTTGGCGCGTTTAGCTACCAAGAACATGCGGCAGGCAACTTTTTTGAAAAAAGTACTTGCGTCTTTTGGACAACTCGCGTAAATTAATAACCCGCAAGCGGACATGGCTCAGTTGGTAGAGCACAACCTTGCCAAGGTTGGGGTCGCGGGTTCGAGCCCCGTTGTCCGCTCCAAGCACAACAGCCCGACTACTACGGTAGCCGGGCTTTTTCGTATCCATCGCCTGGGCTCGAACCCGAGAGGGGGCGAGTGTTTTGGGGCGTGGCTGTGGTGTTATTTGCCGCGAATGTTAGCTTTGAGCGTATCATCGTGGACATCTCGCAAAACCTCGTTGCAAGGGAGGCGCACCCCATGGCTACAGAAAAGTCCTCTTCTCGCTCATGGATGTCCGATGCCGCGATCTATCAGATCTACCCGCGCTCGTTTAAGGATTCGACTGGTTCGGGTCTGGGCGATATCGCGGGCATTACCCAGCAGATGGACTATCTTGAGCGGCTGGGTATCGAGGCCATCTGGCTGAGCCCGTTTTACCCATCGCCTCTTGTCGATGGTGGCTATGATGTGGCGGACTACTGCGATGTCGATCCACGTCTCGGCTCGCTTGACGACTTCGATGACATGATCGCTGCGGCTCACGCGTGCGGCATCAAGGTCATCGTCGACATCGTGCCTAACCATTCATCCAACCAGCACCCCTGGTTCAAAGCCGCTCTTGCCGCCGGCCCCGGATCGCCCGAGCGCGCCCGTTATATCTTTCGCGATGGTCGCGGCGAACATGGCGAGCTGCCTCCCACCAATTGGAATGCCAACTTTGGCGGCCCCGCCTGGACGCGTGTTGCGGACGGTCAGTGGTATCTGCACATGTTTACGCCCGAGCAGCCGGACTTTGACTGGTCGTGCCCCGAGGTTCATGCGTTCTTTTGCGATGTCCTGGCGTTTTGGAGCGATCGAGGCGTCGATGGCTTTCGCATTGATGTGGCGCAGGGTCTCGCCAAGGATCTCGACCGCGATGACCTCGACCGGTGGCATCTCGCCGAGGGCGATGACATGGTTGACGACGGCACCCATCCGCTGTGGGACCGCAACGAGGTCCACGAGATCTATCGCGAGTGGCGCCGCGTGTTCGACCGCTATGATCCACCGCGCAGCGCCGTTGCCGAGGCGTGGGTGCTGCCCGAGCGTCAGTATCTCTACGCGCGTCCCAGCGAGCTTGGCCAGACATTCAACTTTGAGTTCGCCAAGGCCACTTGGACCTATAATGACATGCACACTGCAATCGAGAAGGGCTTGAAGGCAGCCGTCGAATCCGATTCCGCCTCGACCTGGGTACTCTCCAATCACGATGTGCCGCGCGTGGCGACACGCTATGCCCTTCCGCAAATCAAGGCGACGCGCTACCACCAGATTGCGCTCGACTGGCTCTTACGCGACGGGTCGTCTTATGACGAGGACCGTGAACTCGGCGAGCGCCGCGCGCGGGCGGCCCTTTTGCTTGAGTTGGCGCTTCCGGGCTCGGCATACGTGTATCAGGGTGAGGAGCTCGGCCTTTTTGAGGTGGCTGACATCCCATGGGCTGCACTCGAAGATCCTACTGCGACCAATACGCGCGGACCGAAGCGTGAGAAGGGGCGCGACGGCTGCCGTGTGCCCCTGCCGTGGGTGGCGGCGGACGATCCCGCGCAGGGCGGATCGTTTGGGTTTTCGCCGGCGGACGCCGATGCGGCGCCCCATCTGCCGCAGCCTACATGGTTTTCCGATTACGCTGCCGATAGGGAAGAAGCGGACCCGACATCGATGCTTGCGCTCTATCGTGACGCCCTCTGGCTTCGGCGCAAGCTGCGCGGTTGCGCCAACGATCTTGCGTGGCTCGATCTTGACGGGCGCACCGGTCTTGCGGATGGTGCCGAGGGCGCTGAGGGCGGCGTCATCGCCTATCGCCGCGACAACGGCTGGGCGTGTGTGACGAACTTCGGCGCAGCACCCGTGGAGCTGCCGGCGGGCAGGGTCCTACTCACCTCATCACCGCTTGCAGACGGCAGGCTCGCGCAGGACAGCTCTGCCTGGATTATGCTCGGTGAGATGTAGGGGGCTCTTGCGGTGAGTTTGCGTTTGCCAGCGCCTTCCGTGGTGGCTGATGTCTTCGCGAGGGCGTCGCAAAACTTTTTAAAAAAAGTTCTTGCATAGGATGCGGGCATCACGTAAGATTAATCCCCGTAAGCGGACATGGCTCAGTTGGTAGAGCACAACCTTGCCAAGGTTGGGGTCGCGGG
>URDZ01000111.1:0-6078 GCA_900546725.1 uncultured Collinsella sp.
GGCGTCGCCCGCCAGCTGCTCGCGGCGCGTGAGGATATCGGTCAGCTCGCGCGTGGTCTCCTCGGCGGAACTCACGACGCGCACCCCAGGCCCCAGCGCATGGCGGATAGGTCCCACCAACAGCGGGAAATGCGTACAGCCGAGCACCACGGTATCGATACCGTGGTCGCGCAGCGGCTCAACCGTGGCACCCACCAGCGCGCGCACGGCAGGCGTATCGAAGATATCCTCGTTCTCAAGCCACTGTTCCTGCAGATGTGCACCCGAGGCGAGCTCGTGTTCGACAACCTCGACAAAGCTCGAGGCAGGACAGCCGTATACATCGACGCCGGCATCTAGATCCTGAATGGCGCGCGTGTAGGCGCCCGAGCGAATGGTGAGGTTGGTGGCGAGCACGCCCACGCGACGCGTACGCGTGCTGTTGATTGCTGCACGGGCACCCGGCGCAATCACGCCGATCACGGGAACGTCGAGCACCTGCTGGGCCAAACGCAAGGCCGCAGCGGTCGCCGTGTTGCAGGCGATGACCATAATCTTGACGTCGTGCTTCGAAAGCCAACGACCCGCCTGCAGCGCAAACGAGCGCACCTCATCCTCGGTGCGCGTGCCGTAGGGGCAGCGCTTGGTGTCGCCAAAGTAGTAGACGGACTCGTGCGGCAACGCCGTCGCAATCGCGCGCGCAACCGTCAGACCGCCCAAGCCAGAATCGAACACGCCAATCGGGCGCGTGTCGCCTGCCGGATTCTCGATATCGGACATTACCTCACCAGTCTCTCTCGAAAAGACATGTCCACGTGCGGCGACGCCGCGCTACGAACGCGCCGCGACCAGCAGCTCTGCCGTCGCCGCCCAACCGTCGACAATTTTGCCGCGCGTAACGAAAGCGTTCTCGCAAGCAGCCAGGAACTCGAGCGCGCCGGCGCTCGTCAGGCCATTCTCGACCAGGCAGAACGTGCCCACGTGATCGGCCATGTAGAAGTCGGACTCGGAATCGCCGAGCGCCAACGTCTCCTCGCGCTCGATCCCCAGGTGCTCGCGGAAGCGCGCAATGGCGACGCCTTTGTTGAGGCCCGCGGGGTTGATGTTGAATGCGCGACCGTCCTCGACGCGATCGAGCTCGAGCGTCGTCGGCTTGGACAGGTGAGTCAGATGGCCGTTGCAAGCCCAGATCAGACCGCAGCCGGCCTCGTCCAGGATGGCCTGGACCTCATCGTCGGGCACATCGCCGCGCATGCCGACGGTGACCTCACGGTATTTGTAGCCGGTCGACATGTCGTTGTGGTACTCGATCTTGTGCGGCCAGCGGGCAAGGATCTTCTCGCACACGCCGGTCTGCTCGATCACCTGGTGCGGCGTGAAGCCACAGGCGGGGTCGTAAGGCATGTCACCGGTCAGATACTCCCAATCGTTGGCTTTGAGGTCGTACATAACCAGGCCGCCCATCTCACCAATGTAGGAGTTGAGGCCGAGCACGCGCGCGTCCTCGTGGATCATGGTGCGGTTGCGGCCCGAGGTGGGAACCACCTGAATACCAGCGTGAGCGAGCGCCACGACGGCCTCGACGAGTTTGGTCGAGGGGTTGCCGTCGTTGTCGCGCAGCACGCACGAGCCGGGTGCAAGCATCGTGGCATCCAGGTCGGTAAAGACGTACTTGACCTTGGCCAAGCGCTCGCGCATCTCGCCCGAAAGCTCAGCGACGGTCGGCAGGGTATTGTGGGACATGGTTACTCCGTTTACGTAGAAGGGTTTGGACTTGGACGGCATGTTTTGATTGAGGGAACACGCTTATGGCGACAGCGCACTCAGGGCGCCGCCGCCATCATGGTTCATTAGTCAAACTGGGTAACATCGATCAGGCGATTGGCCAGCGAAAGGTCGCTCTCGATGGGCACGAACTCGTCGCCCACGTGCATGAGCTCCTCGTCACCCTTTGCCAGCAGCAAGACAATGGTGGGAGCATCGGGGTTGACGTACTCCTCGCGCGCCGCCTTGAACGCCGCATGCACAGCGGCTTCGCGGTCGAGGATGATCTTGTTCGGCGTATCGTCGGGAACATGCTCGGCAAGCTCGCGACAGACCTTCATCGGGTCCTCGTGAGCTGGATCCTCGTTCGTAAAGATCATCAGGTCGGAATACGGTGCGGCCTCGTGTGGCAATTGCTCGCGGCGCTCCTGCGCCTTGCCGCCGGCGGCGCCAAACAGCGCAATGACGGGGCTAGCGGGAAACGCGCGCTTGACCGACGAGAAAAGCGAACGGAACGAAAGCTGGTTGTGCGCATAGTCAACGACGCAGATCACGCGGCCGTCCTTCGACTCCACGACCTCCATGCGGCCCGGCACACGCAGTTTGGAGAGGCCCTTCTTGATAGCCTCGATACCGATGCCGATCTCGCGCGCAGCGGCGATAGCGACCAGCGCGTTTTCCACGTTAAAGTCGCCCGCGATACCCAGCAGGACCTTCTCCCCCGCCTCGGGCTCGTCGGCGCTCATGCCGTGCAAGTTGAACTCGATGTTAAAGCCGAGCATGCGGACATCGCTCGCCCACAGGCTTGCCTCGGGATGCTCGACGCCAACGGTCACCAAGCGCTCGGCCGTCGACGCTGCCTCTAGCACACGGTCAACCTCATCGGTGCCCAGATTCACCACGGCGGTCTTTGCCTGGTCAAAGATCCTAAGCTTGCTCTCAAAATAATCCTCAAACGTGGGGTGTTCGATCGGCGAGATGTGGTCGCGGCCGATGTTGAGGAAGCACGCCACGTCAAACGGCAGATTCTCGACGCGTTGGTACTTGAGCGCCTGGCTCGAGACCTCCATGACCATGGACTGGCGACCGGACGTGCGGCAGTTGGCGATATGGCGCCAAACCTCGGGGGCCTCGGGCGTGGTGTTGGTGCTCTCGTAGCACTCGATACCATCGTCGGTACTCACCGAGCCGATCATGCCGCAGGACTCGCCCGCCGCCTTGATGATGGACTGGAGCATAAAAGCGGCCGTGGTCTTTCCCTTGGTGCCGGTGATGCCCACGATCTTGACGTCGTGGTCGGGACGGTCGTAGACCTCCGGCGGCAACAGGGCCATGGCCGTGCGAACACTATCAACAACCAGCATCGCAGCACCGCTCTCCTGCGCCAGCGGCTCCAGAGACTCGACCAGCGACTCCTCGCACACAAATGCGACGGCGCCCGCATCGAGCGCCATGCTTAAAAACGCGGGCTTAAAGGCAGCACCTTTGCAAAAGAATACGTCACCTGCCGAGACCGCGCGCGAATCAAACGAGCAGCCGGTCACGGCGCGCTCGTCAACCTGCTCTGATGCGCGCAGCTCGCCGCACACATCGAGAAGCTTGGCAAGCGTATCGACCGTGGTCACGGTCGCGGAATCCGAATGGTGCATCTTTCACCTTTCTCAGCCATTTGGCAGGGACGGTTTTATAGTAACTGAAACGCACCCACGCAAAAACGGCTCCCGGAGGAGCCGTTACGCGCAGGCGTTCGTAAGCCGAGGCTAGGCAGCCTGAACAGCGGGCTGGTCCTCGTCGATAAAGAAGCGCTTGTACCACACTAGGAACACGAGCGGCGTATAGATCTTGCGCTGGAAATCGCCCTTGCCCGCAAAGTGCAGATCGAGCAGGTGCATGAGCTCGTCGGTATTGAAGAACTCGCTTGCCCACGGCGCGGTGAAGTACTCCTTGACATAGTCGTACCACTTTTGCTCGCGCAGCCAGTAGACAATCGGCACCGGGAAGCCCACCTTGGGACGGGTGGCCCACTCATCGGGCAGCGACTTGTTGGCAGCGTGGCGGAGTACCTGCTTGTTGCCGTTCTCGTTGATGCGGTAGCGATCGGGAATGTGCTCGGCGAACTCCATGACTTTGCGGTCCAGGAAGGGCACGCGCAGCTCCAGCGAGTGCGCCATGCACATCTTGTCGGCCTTGAGCAGAATGTCGCCCGGGAGCCACATGTTCATGTCCAGGTACTGCTTCTTGACCAGCTCGGGCTGACCCTTCACGCGCGCGTAGATGGGAGCGGCAAGCTCGAAGGCGCCGTCGCCGGTGTTGTACTCGGGCTTGAGCACGCCGTCGACCTCGCGCTCCGGCCATACCAGAGCCTGTCCCAGGAACGACTTCTCGGGGATCTCGGCACCCTTGACCAGGAAGTTATGTCCCTTGAAGTACGGCATATGCAGCGCCAGGTTACCGAGCGCGCGACGGATGGGCAGCGGCACCATCTTTTTGTACTTGCGCACCGGGACCGTGTCCTCGTAGTAGGCGTAGCCGCCAAAGAGCTCGTCGGCACCTTCGCCCGAAAGCACGACGGTGACGTCCTTGCGGGCCATCTCGGCCAAGAACCACAGCGGCACGGAAGACAAGTTGGACTGCGGCTCGTCCATGTGATACTGGATGTCCTCGAGCGCACCGAAGAACTCGTCGGCGGTAATCATCTTGCGAACGTTCTCGACGCCGAGCTTATCGGAAAGCTCCTTGGCGTAGTTGGTCTCGTTGAAGTTCTTGTAGTCAAAGCCCACCGAGAAGGTCTTGTCGGGCATGAGGCAAGCGGCGATGTAGCTGGAGTCGACGCCACCGGAGAGGAACGACGCGACCTTGACGTCGGCGATGCGATGGGCCTCGACGCTCTCGTGCACGACCTCGTCCAGCTCGTCGACGTACTCCTCGAACGGCTTCTCGACGGCAGAGTAATCGCAATCCCAGTAGCGCTCGATGTTCATCTTGCCGGTCGGGATATCGACGGTAAAGTAGTGCGCCGGCGGCAGCTTGTAGACACCCTCGAAGAAGGTCTCCTCGGTTGCCGAATACTGCAGCGTCATGTACGGACGCAGGGCCTTTTTGTTGACCGCCTTGTGGAAGTGCGGGTAGTCCAGGAAGCTCTTGATCTCGGAACCAAAAAGCACGCCCGGAGCGCCGTCACCCGCATCGGCCATGGGGTAGTAGTAAAGCGGCTTGATGCCAAAGATGTCGCGGGCGCCAAAAAGCTTGTTCTTCTTTTTGTCCCAGATGACGAAGGCGTACATACCGCGCAGGCGATCGAGGACGGCCTCGCCCCACTCCTCGTAGCCGTGCAGGAGGCTCTCGGTGTCGGCGCCGCAGTGGAACTTGTAGCCCTTGGCCTCGAGCTCGGAACGGAGTTCTTGGAAGTTGTAGATCTCGCCGTTGAAGACAATGACGACGCTACCGTCCTCGTTGGCCATGGGTTGGGCGCCAGCCTCGGTCAGGTCGAGGATCGACAGGCGGCGGAAGCCGAGGGCAACGCGGCCGTCGATAAACTGACCGCCCATGTCGGGACCGCGATGGACGATGCGGTCCATCATCTTGGTGAGCACCTCAGATTGGTTATCCGTCCCACCGACAAAACCGACAAAACCGCACATATACTATCCCCTCTGCTGTTGCTGGGCATCAAATCGAATCAGTAGCTTTTGAGTATACCCGAGGGCGTAAAGAGGGGCGGAATGTTCAGGCAATCTCAACTGAATCAGCTCCGCGTGGACACGCGCCAGTTACCTTTAATGGATATGAGGTGAATGAGGCGATTGTTTTGCTATACTCTCTCCGCACGGGCGATTGGCGCAACGGTTAGCGCAGGTGCTTTACACGCACAAGGCTGGGGGTTCGAATCCCTCATCGCCCACCACTGATTTGATAGGCTCCCAGCAATGGAAGCCTTTCTTTTTTGGGCCCAGCGCATGGGATTCGAACCCGACAGGGTGCGGAGCTGAGGAAACGCGCAAGCGTTTTCCAGCGCAGCACGCAAGGAGCGGAGCGACGCAGCGGAAGCGGGCGGCGCCAGCCGCACGCGGACATCCCGCTGGGGGCACCATTTAAACTGAGAAGCCCGTTGCCCTCGCGGTGACGGGCTTTTTGTTACCGATATGCCGGGATTCGAACCCGGCAGGGTGCGGATCCCGGCATCATCGCAAGGCCTGTGGGCAAAAAATAGCAAATATGAGTACTGTTACCAATTTAGTAACAGCGATTTCGTGCCATCAGAAGGCGATTTAGACGCCAGGGGGTGGCGCGCGCAGACGTGGTGTAAGAGCGTCCTGAGGTCCGTCGCTGCAAGTC
>URDZ01000112.1:0-5957 GCA_900546725.1 uncultured Collinsella sp.
GGCTGATGGCCTCGAGCCCCAGCTCGCGCGCCGATGCCATGACCTGGTCGCGATGCCAGTTGTTGGACACCATGCACAGCTTAAAGCCCTTGGCATGGGCGGCCTCGAGCCAAGCGGAAACCGCAGCGGGAACCTGCTCGGTATCACGCGGCACCAGGGTGTTGTCGCGATCGAGCAGAATGGCGCGCTTGCCGTCGGCCCACAGGGTATCGAGGTCGATGCGGTCGACCGAAGCAACATATCGTTTGGGGCTAAAAATCCTCATGATCAATTCCAAGACTGTTGGTGCTCTTCGTAGGTCCTCGAGAAATACTCCTCGTCCTGCGTAATGTAGAAATACAGGTCATCGGAGTCGGTCGGCTCAAGGGTAGCCTTGAGCGCCTCGAGCGACGGAGAGCAGATGGGCGTGGGCGGCAGGCCCTCGTGCTTATAGGTGTTATACGGGCTATCGCTCTGCAGGTCGTCGGCGGTAACCTCGCCGCCGGTGACATACATCATGGTCGCATCGCTATTGAGGTAACGCAGGCCATCGAGCTTGCCCGCCAGACGGTTATAGAAAACCGATGCCACATGCGCGCGCTGGTCGGCGTTGAGGCCCTCGCGCTCGACGATCGAGGCAAGGTTAACGATGTCGTAATCGGACATCTCCACGCCATAGCGCTCCTTGATCTTGGCCTCGCAGCTGGCAAAGTCAAGCGACTTATACTCGGCGTTGAACTGGTCAAGCATGGCGCGAATCACATCATCGGCAGACGGGTCCTTACCTAACGAATACGTCTTGGGGAATAGGAAGCCCTCGAGCGAATCGTTTGCAGCGCCCTCAAGGAAGCTATAGTCCTTCACATAGTTGGAGGCCTTTGCCTGATTGAGGAAGTCTTCCTTAGAAATGCTGTCGTACGCCTTGGCCACGCGGTCGGCGACCTGATCGACCGTCAGGCCCTCAGGAATCGTGAGCGCATCGGAGCCCGCATTGGGGCCTTCCATGAGCTGCTGAACGACCTTGGTCGCGTCCATGAGCGTGGTGAACGAATACTTACCCGGCTTGAGAGACATATCGGCGTTGAGCTTTTTGACCGCAGCGTAATAATCCTTGGGATTTTCGACGATATGGTTCTCGGAGAGAATCGAAGCGATGGTGTCACCCGAGGCACCATCGGGAATCGTGATAGTAACTTGCTGGCCAGCAGCAACTTTCGCATCCTCACCGGCAAAGAAGCCCTTGACGGCTGGCACAACAAAGAAAACGATCGCGACAAGTGCAAGCACGGCGACGACGCCACCGATAATCATAGGCACCGGGGAGCTATTCTTTTGGGCACCACGGCGGGCGTGCGTGTTATAGCTCGAGCGCGTGGCCGGAGCAACGCCGTGCGAGCCATGAGCATGAGGTGCGTGGGAGCGTGATTGCCGGGCCTGTCCCTGCGTGCGCTGGGCAGGAGCCTGCTGCTTAAAACGAGCGCCGCCAGCGGGCTGCGCGGGACGAGCGGCGGGCTGTTGAGCAGCACGCTGAGTAGGCTGAGCCGAACGGTGCGTCGGCAGCGCCGGGCGCTGGCCAGGCTGAGCAGGGCGCGGCGCGGGCTGCCGTGTACGATTCTGCTGACGCGGATCGGAAGCGCTAGGCATGCTGAACCTCCTCGTTTTTACGATCAAGCCATGTCTGCAAGAACAAGCTGGCGGCGATCATGTCAATCTTGCCCCTCATCTGCTTTTCGTTGAGCCCCTGCTCTCGCAGGATTCGCTTGGCCTCCTGCGAGGACAGACGCTCGTCCTCAAACTCCAGCGGAAGATCGAGCTCGTCGGCAATCTTTTGGGCCACGGCGGCGACGCGCTCGGCCTGGGGGCCGGGCTCACCGGCCATGGTCAAGGGACGTCCGCTTACCAGGATATCGGGCTCGTAGTCCTCGACCAGGTAGCGAAACGTCTTTGCCATGCCAGTGACCTCGTCAGCCGGAAGCACCTTGACAGGCATAGCCATCTTGCCATCACGGCTCGAGACGGCAATGCCAATCCTGGTCTCCCCTATGTCCAGTGCGAGCGCGACCACAGCGACTACTTAGGTTCTTAGGCGCCGAGCGCGGTCTTGGCGGCCGCGAGGGCATCGGCGATACCGGAGGCGTTCTTGCCACCGGCCTGGGCCATGTTGGGACGGCCACCACCGCGACCATCGACCAGGCCCGCGATCTGCTTGATCACGTTGCCGGCGTGGAAACCGGCCTTCACGGCGTCATCGGAGCCGGCAGCGAGCAGGGCCGGGGTGCCTTTCTCGGTCACGCTGGCAACAACGCAGGCGACGGGGCCGGCGACCTTCTGGTGCACGGTGTCCCAAACGTTGCGCAGGTCTGCGGCCTCGAGACCCTGAAGCTCAGCGACAACGAGCTTGTAGCCATTAAGCTCGACAGCGCCGTCGATGGCGCTGGAGATCGCATCGGAGGAGCCACCGGTGAGCGCCTTCTTGAGCTTGTTGGAAGTCTCGCGCAACTCGGCCTGCAGGTTCTCCACGCGGGTGGGAACCTCGTCGACGCGGCACTTGAGCGCAGCGGCAGCGGCGTCAACGAGTGCCAGGCGGTCGGCCATGTAGTCGAGAGCGCCCTTGGAGGTCACGGCCTCGATACGGCGGACATTCGAGCCCGTAGAGGACTCGGAGATGATCTTGAAGAGACCGATCTCGGCGGTGTTGGCGGCGTGCGTACCACCGCAGAGCTCGCGAGAGAACGGCTGGTCCTCGGCGCCTACGGAGACGACGCGGACGACGTCGCCGTACTTCTCGCCAAAGAGGGCGACAGCACCGGCGGCCTTGGCCTCGTCGATGCCCATAACGCGGGTCACGACCGGCTTGGAAGCGAAAATCTGCTGATTGACCAGGTCCTCGACAGCCTTGAGCTGCTCGGATGACAGGGCCTCGAAGTGCGTGAAGTCAAAGCGCAGGTGCTCGGGTGTCACCAGCGAGCCGGCCTGGGAGACATGCTCGCCCAGGACCTGCTTAAGCGCGGCGTCGAGCAGGTGGGTAGCGGTGTGGTTGCGGCGCAGGAAGCCACGGCGCTCGGCGTCGAGCGCGGCGGTCACGGTAGCACCGACAGTCAGCGTGCCCTCGGCAACGTGCGCGACATGGGCATACAGGCCGTTGTGGTTCTTGGTGTCGGCAACAGTCAGCGCAACGCCCTCGGCGGAAAGCTCACCGGCGTCGCCCTGCTGGCCACCCATCTCGGCGTAGAACGGGGTGCGGTCGAGCACGACCTCGACGTCCTCGCCGGCGGAAGCAGACTCGACGGACTCGCCGTTGCGAACGATGGCGACAACCTTGGCGCCCTCGATGACGTCGTTGTCATAGCCGTCGAACTCGGTCGCGGCAACCTTGTCGGAAAGCTCGACCCACACGTCGTTGAAGCTGCCCCAGGCGTCGCCCTTGGCGTTGGCGCGGGCGCGGGCCTTCTGGTCCTCCATGCAAGCGGTGAAGCCATCCATATCGACGTCGTGACCGGCGGTGCCGGCGATCTCGACAGTCAGGTCGATGGGGAAACCAAAGGTATCGTGCAGCTTAAAGGCAACGTCGCCCGGAAGGACAGCTCCCTCGGCAAGCGCGGCCAGGGCCTCGTCCAGGTAAACGCGGCCGTTGTCGAGCGTCGTGGAGAAACGCTCCTCCTCGGAGGCGACGATGCCCTTAACGAGCGCGACGTTCTTGAGCAGCTCGGGATAGGCCTCGCCCATCTGGGTGTTGACCTCGTCGATGAACTTGGGCAGGAAGGCGCCCTCAATGCCCAGCAGGCGGCCGTGGAACACGGCGCGGCGGAGCAAGCGGCGAAGGACGTACTCGCGACCCTCGTTACCAGGCAGGATGCCGTCCGAGATCATAAAGTCGACAGCACGGGAGTGGTCGGCGATGATGCGCAGGGAGCGGCTGGCGCCGGAGTAATCGTCGGCGTCATAGGTCTTGCCGCTGATCTCCTCACCGAGCTTGATGAGGTGCTGCATCAGATCGCCGTCGTAGTTAGCGGTTTTGTGCTGCATGATAGCGGCCATGCGCTCCAGACCCATGCCCGTATCGAGGTTGCGATGCGGCAGCTCCGGCATGGAGCCGTCCTCCTGGCGGTCGTACTGGGTAAACACGAGGTTCCAGAACTCAAGGAAGCGGTCGCAGTCGCAGCCGGGCTTGCAGTCGGGGCTGCCGCAACCGACCTCCTCGCCCATGTCAAAGTAGATCTCGGAGCACGGACCGCAGGGTCCGGTGGGGCCAGCGGCCCAGAAGTTGTCGTCCTCGCCCAGACGCGAGATGTGATCCTCGGCAACGCCCAGAGAGCGCCACACGTCATGGGTCTCGTCGTCCTCGGTAAAGACGGTGAAGTACAGGCGGTCGAGCGGCAGCTTGAACTCCTTGGTGATGAGCTCAAAGGCCCAAGCGCAGGCCTGCTGCTTAGAGACGCCGCCAAAGGAGAAGTCGCCGAGCATCTCAAAGAAGGACAGGTGACGGCCGTCCTCGCCGATGCAGTCGATATCGTTGGTGCGGACGCACTTCTGGCAGGAGATCGCGCCGATCTCCTTCATGGTTTTCTTGCCCTGGTAGTACTCCTTAAACTGGTTCATGCCGGCGTTGGCAAGCAGCAGCGAAGGATCGTCGGGGACGAGGGACGAAGAAGGATAGAGCTTAAGACCGCGCTCCTCAAAAAAGTTGAGGAACTTGGAGCGGATCTCGGCTGTAGTCATTGACGGGTAGTCAGCACTCATAGAGGGAATCTCCTCGGTTTCACATCGAAACAGTTCAAACGTAACGATATTACCATCCCACCGCGCCTGTGCAAAAAAGAGGGCCGCCAAACAGCGACCCTCCAGCGAAAGTGCACGTTATTCAGGACTAACCAATCCTTTGAAAAAAATGGGTTTGGTAAAATGCTATATAAGAACCATCCGGAAGGAGCGATCGATGAAAAGCAAACGATTTGTCCTGAATGCACTTCTGGTAGTAACGCTTTTAGCGCTCTTGGCCTTCTCCCACTGGTATTCAAACCAACCAGCATTTGGCTACGTCTTATATGCAGTAACGTCCGGCGATAAGGCATATTGCCCTCTACGCGCAATTGACATCCTCTATTTCTATGTGGCCGGCCCCTTATCAATCGCTTTGCTCGTGTTTCTTGTCTTTTATAACATCAAGAAACGCTAACAGGGCCTATTTGGAATCCGAATCGTCCATGGAGCCGTCGATGCCGGTTTTGGTGTCGTCGTCCGTATTGGAATCGTCATCCTTAGCGAAGGGGTTCTTGAAGAAGCCCGTCGCATCGGGCTGCAGACCAGAGAGCTTGATCCAGGGATTATCGAGATCGGGCTTGGGCATGGCCTTGGCCTCGGGCGCAGTCTCGTTGCCGATGAGCTCGGACTCGTAGATGAAGGTGTCGTCGCCGAGCGCGTCGTAGGCGGCGACCGGGTTGCCATCGGCATCGCGGTACGGCGTGCCCTTAAACACGGCGCCGTCATAGGCCACAAGCTGACGGCCGGTCTCATTCTCGAAGTAGTACACGAAGATGCCCTTGAGGGCCGCACAAAGCGGGATGGCAATAATCATGCCGATGGGCCCCATGAGTGCCGAACCAATAACGAGCGCCGTGAGGCTCATAATGGGATGCACCTGCACTGAGCTCTGCATGACCTTAGGCGAAATCACATTGTCGGTGACGTTTTGCGCGACCATCGTCACGATGAGCGTCCATAACGCCAACATGGGGCTGAACATGAAACCGAGTACCGTGGCGATTGCTGCGCTCACCCAGGGACCGACGACCGGAACCAAATGCATGATGCCGGTAAAGATAGCCATGAGCGCCGCATACGGATGACCGATGATCATAAAACCGATAAAGGCGAGGAAACCACCGCAGATGGACGTCACGACCATACCGCGCATGTAGCCGCCGACAGACACTATGACCCAATCCGAGGGCACTAAAAAGATAGGAGCCCCCGCTCGT
>URDZ01000113.1:0-5720 GCA_900546725.1 uncultured Collinsella sp.
CGAGCAGTTTAATAAGCTGCTCGGGGGCCTTGTTGCTTATGGCTGGATGAATTTCTAGCCGACCGTATCGTCAGGCGTGGGCGAGGGGTCGGGAGTGGGCGTAGGCGTAGGCGTAGGCGTGCCGCCATCGCCGCCGGTCGAACCACCAGTGGAGCCGCCCGTCGAGCCACCGGTCGTACCGGTGCCGCCGGTGGTGTCGCCGCCCGTGGTCTCGGTGGTCGTGGTCGTCGTTGTCGTCGTCGTTGTGGTTTCCTCTTCGTCCTCGTTCTCGTTCTCGTCCTTGTCGTCGTTCTCCGTCTTCTTGGTGTTGTTGGTGCCGTAGAACTTCCAGACGCTGTTGTTCTTGTAGGTGGGCGCCGTTCCGGTCGCAAACTCCTCGCGCTCGGTACCGGTCAGAACGGTGTTCATAAACCGCTTAAAGACAGGCAGGTTGGTGCTGTCGCCCAGCAGGTCTGTGCCGTATTTTTGGATGGGGATCTCGCCCGCGGAATAGCCGGTCCACAGGGCGCACGCCAGCTGCGGGGTATAGCCGCAGAACCACAGGTTGGTGGTGTTGTCGGTGGTGCCCGTCTTGCCGGCATAGGGCTGGTTGACGCTCAGGGCACCGGCAGCACCCGTACCGCCGCCCTGCATGACGCCGGACAGAACATCGGTGACCGCGGCGGCCTCGCCCTCGGTAAGCACCTGTGAGGGATTGTCGGTGTGCTGGTACAGCACCGAACCGGTACGAGAGTCAATCTCAGTGATGGCGATCGGCTGGCGATAGTAGCCGCCGTTGGCAAACGTCGCGTAGGCGGCGGCCATTTCGAGCGGCGAGATCGAGCCGGTGCCGAGGGTCATGACGGGAACGTCCTCGATGTTGTCCTTGGCGGGATCGATGCCGAGCTTTTTGACGAGTGAGATGATCTTGCTGTTGCCGACGGCTTCCGCCACCTGGATGTAGCCGGTGTTGGAGGAGTATGCCGTTGCCTGCTTAAGCGTGATGTTGCCATAGCTGTGGTTGGCGTAGTTTTGGACCTCGGTTGTGGTGCCCTTGGCCTTGAGCGGCGAGTTGCAGTTGAGGGTGACGTTGGGGTTCATGCCGTTTTGGATGGCAGTTGCCAGCGTAAAGGCCTTAAAGGTGGAGCCGACGGGACGCTTGGCCGTGGCATGGTTTACGTGGTTCTCGTCGGCGTTGTAGTCGTAGCCGCCCACCATGCACTTGATGTAGCCGGTCTTGGGGTCGACGACGACCATGCCCATGTCCAGGCCGTCGAGCGAGAGCGTGTCGAGCTGCTCTCGGACGGCATTCTCTGCCACCTGCTGCATCGTGGGGTCGATGGTGGTCTTGATGGTCAGGCCGCCCTTAAAGAGCACGTCGGTCGAGAACTCCTGCTCCAGCAGCTGCTTGACGTAGGAGACAAAGTAGGGCTGCGAGTATACGTCGACGCCGCTGCCCGAAATCTCGGTCACGTTGAGGGTGATGGGCTCGGCCTGTGCGGCATCGTGCTCCTCCTGGGTGATGTGGCCCAGGCGCAGCATGTTGTCGAGGACCTTGTTGCGGCGAGACAGTGCCAGGTCGGGGTTGACCGTGGGGTCGTACTGCGAAGGCGAGTTGGGAAGGCCGATGAGCAGCGCGGCCTCGCTCAGGGTGAGGTCGGCGGCGCTCTTGGACAGATAGGTCTCGGCTGCGGCCTCGATGCCGTAGGCGCCGTGACCGTAATAGATGGTGTTGAGGTACATCATGAGGATCTCGTCTTTGGAGTACATGTCCTCCATCTTGACGGCGATGTAGGCCTCGCGCACCTTACGCTCGATGGTCGAGTCGAACTGCTCCTCCTGCAGGATGGTGTTGCGCACCAGCTGCTGGGTGATAGTCGAGGCGCCTTCGTGCCCGCCGCCGAGGGTTGCCACCGCAGCACGCGCGATACCCCACAGGTCGATACCGCCGTGCTCGTAGAAGCGCTCGTCCTCGACGTCAACGGTGCCCTGCAGCACGTAGGGGGAGACCTCGTCCTTGGTGATGGACTTGCGGTTTTGCGTGTAGAAGCTCGCGATCTTGTTGCCGTTGCAGTCGACGATCTCGGTGGGCTCGCTCACCAGATACGCGTTGGCGTCGGTGTAGTCGGGCAGATCGGACAGCCAGCGGTTGACGTTGCCGACCATGCCGATGCCAAATGCCACGCCCGCGATAAGCAAAAAGCCCAAAAACGAGAGCAGGATTATGGGCAGAGCATGCGTCTTTGAACGGCTGTGTCCCTGTCGTTGGCGAGGACCCATATATTGACCTCCAGGTATGTCGTGCCGGACGGTGGATGTGCCGTCGGGGCAGGATGGACATAAGTTATTACACGATAAACCAAACGGGGCGCGCGAGGCCTCGTGTATGCTGGAAGACGGCATTTTTCAGAGTGAATGCATACCTTGGTAAGGAGTTTGCCGATGGCGATTCGGGCGATGGGGTCGAACGGACAATGTGTGAACGGGTCGGGGGCCGCTGGGGCGGCGCTGCCCGAACTGCTGGCGCCGGCGGGCGGACTCGACCAGATGCTTGCGGCTATTGCGGCGGGCGCTGATGCCATCTATGCGGGCCTGGGCGGTTTTAACGCACGCGTGAGCGCTCACGGCTTTACGGATGACGAGTTTGCGCGCGGCTGCGCCGTGGCTCACACGCATGGTGTGCGTGTGTACGTGACGCTCAACGTGTTCGTGTTTGATGATGAGTTGGTCGATGCCGTGGCGCTGGGGGCGCACGCACTGGAGCTGGGTGCTGATGCCTTGATCGTGGCGGATGCCGGGCTGGTTTGCGCGCTGCGCACGGCGATTCCCGGGGTCGAGATTCACCTGTCCACGCAGGCGGGCGTTCATAGCGAGGGCGCCGTGCGACTGGCTGCCGACGAGTTGGGAGTCGAGCGCGTGACGACCGCGCGCGAGCTGACGGTCGACGAGATTGCCGCGTTGTGCGCCACGGGCGTGCCGATTGAGGTTTTCTGCCACGGGGCCATTTGCATAGGTTACTCGGGCGCCTGCGAGTTCTCGGCACTGCGGCGCGCTCGCTCGGCGATGCGCGGTGACTGCACGCAGCCGTGCCGTCTGGCATATGACTTGGTGGACGAGGCGGGGGAGAGCGTTGTTTCCGTTGAGGGCGACCGCCTGCTGTGCCCGCGTGACTATCTGGGCATTGCGCACCTGCCCGAGCTCGTTGCCGCCGGCGTGGCGTCGCTCAAGATCGAGGGGCGCATGAAGAATCCCGACTACGTGTTCAACGTAGTACGGGTGTGGCGCCGGGCACTCGATATGGTGCGCGATGGCGCGTGGGGGCACGATATCGTGGCGGAGCTTGAGCGTGAGCTGGGTAGGTCGTTCAACCGCGGGTTCACCGATGCGTATCTGCGGGGGAGATCGGGTGCCGAGCTCATGAGCTTTGAGCGCGCGATTAACCAGGGTGTCCGCGTGGGCCGCTTGGTGGCTGTGGGCCACGAAGAGGTGACTGTCGAGCTCGATGCCGCCGTAGCTGCGGGCGACACGCTCGAGATTCGGTTTTACCCGGGCGCCGACGCGCGGCCCGACGTGCCCAAGCGCTGGCCTCAGGTGCCCTGCCCAGTGAATGCCGCGGCGGGGGAGCGCGTTGTCGTGCACTGCAAGCGCAAGGTGGATACGGGCTGCGAGGTCTATCTGATTCGCAGCGCCGGTGTGCTGGAGCAGACGGCGACGGCGCTGGAGCGTATGCGGGTCGAGGCGGACGCGGCTGTACCTATTGAGCGCATCGTTGAGGTTCTGCCGTTTGAAGGCGATGCAGTGGATGGCGATGCATCGAAGGGGGAGCTGATGGAGTCGCCGGAGCGGGGGGTTCCCACTCGCGTGGCTTTTGCCTGGCAGCTGATGGACACCGACCCGCATGACGAGTTCGATCTGTCCGATGCGACCGTGGTGCTCGATGAGGTCTGTCGCTCGGGCGATGCCGAGCGGACTCGGTCGCTGATGCGGCGTGCCGGGCGCGTGGTCTGTCGCAATCTGGGGCAGGTGGCGATTGCCCGCGAGCTGGGCGTGGCGTTCGACGTGGCAGCGCCGGTGTTCTGCGCGAATCGCACCACGCTTGCTTGGCTGCGCGGGCTTGGCGCGGGTTGCGTGCATCTGCCGGCTGAGCTTGTCGCCAACGACGCCGGGCGCGTTGCCGGCCTCGCCGATTGCCCCGGCGTCTTGGGTCCCGTCGATGCCGACCGCCCTGAGCTTATGGTGTGCGAGCACTGCCTGCTGACCGCCGAGGGTACCTGTGCTACCGATGCAACGGGGCAGGTCCATTGCCGTGACTGCCAACGCCGTCGGCAGACGCGCTATCTAGTCGAGCGCGACGGCACGCGTCTGCCGGTCGCTGTCGACGCGTGCGGCAGGACGAGGATTTTCCTGTCGTAGGTGTTCGGCCGCGCTGTTTTGGTTATTATTAGTGGGTTTATGAACTTCGAGCACCGCCGTATCCGGTGAGGGTGCTATAGCAAAAGGAGGATACCCAATGCTGTCTGTTGACGAGCAAATGCGTATCATCACCTCGGGCGCTGCCAAGATCGTCCCCGAGGCCGACCTTCGCAAGAAGCTTGAGAAGGGCGAGCCCCTCAACATCAAGCTCGGCGTCGATCCCACCAGCCCCGACCTGCACCTGGGCCATGCCGTGCCCCTGCGCAAGATGCGCCAGTTCCAGGACCTGGGTCACAACGTCACCCTCATCATCGGCAACGGCACCGCGCTGATCGGCGACCCGTCGGGCAAGAACTCCACCCGTCCGCAGCTTTCACAGGAGCAGATCGAGGCCAATGCCGAGACCTACGTGAGCCAGGCCATGAAGATCTTGGATCCCGAGAAGACCACCATCGTGCACAACGGCGATTGGATCCTTTCGATGGACCTTGCCGGCCTGCTGCAGGTGTGCTCCAAGTTCACTGTCGCCCGTATTCTCGAGCGCGACGACTTTACCAAGCGCTACCAGTCTCAGACGCCGATCGCCCTGCATGAGTTCCTGTATCCCGTGATGCAGGCTTTCGACTCCGTGCAGATCAAGGCTGACGTGGAGATGGGCGGCACCGATCAGCTCTTCAACCTGCTCGCCGGCCGTGAGCTCATGGAGAAGATGGGCATGGAGCCGCAGATTGCGCTCACCATGCCGCTGCTCGAGGGCACCGATGGCGTCCGTAAGATGTCCAAGTCCTACGGTAACTACATCGGCCTGACCGACGCGCCCAAGGATATGTTCGGCAAGACCATGTCCATCCCCGACGAGATGATTGGCAAGTACTACCGCCTGGCGAGCTCGCTCACCCCGGCCGAGGTCGACAAGATCGACGCTGCTCTGGCCGACGGCTCTGCCGACCCCTATGAGCTCAAGCGCGCTCTGGGCCGCGACCTGTGCGACACCTACCACGGCGCCGGTGCCGGCGACGAGGCCCAGGCCGAGTTCGACCGCGTGTTCAAGGAGGGCCAGCTCGCCGACTTCCCCGAGAAGCATGTTGAGCTGACCGTCAACGACGAGGGCCAGATCTACCTTGCCGGCCTGCTCAAGGACCTGGGCCTTTCGGCCAGCGCCGGTCAGGCCCGCCGCGACATCGACGGCGGCGGTGTCAAGATCAACGGCAAGGCTGTGGCCCCCAAGAGCTACAACATCGACCCCAGCGCCCTCAAGCTGGGCGACACCCTCTCTGTAGGCAAGCGCAAGGGCTTCAAGTTGATTTAGTTCCGCCGTTCTACCGAAC
>URDZ01000114.1:0-5692 GCA_900546725.1 uncultured Collinsella sp.
CGGAGACGTTTGGTGAAAACAATCAGGGAAATATTACATTTTGCCTTCCTGGGGTGGATTGCTATTGATTTGCTCCGGTGAATCTGGTAAAATAATATTTAATAGTACATGTGCGGTATAGGCCCGTTTGATGAGGGACAGCACCCGCCGGATAGTATTACAATGGGGGAACAGCGATGTTAATGAACTTCGACATGGCGAACGACGATGCGGAGAATGTCGTATCGATCAAGGTGGTCGGCGTCGGCGGAGGCGGCGGCGGAACGTTCTAGCGAGTTCTGATTTTTGGGATGGATCTTCTCCGGCGACTGCCGACGGATCCATCCCATTTTTATGCGCTACCTACGAAGACTGTCCCCAACGACTAGTCACTGGGGACGTTCCTAAATGACTAGGTATGGCTGCCAGGTTTAGGCTGTTAGGTCGAGTTCGTAGAGGAAGCTTTCGCGCGGCATGTCGTGACGGCGCTCTTCGCGGTTGGCGCGGTGCGTGGCCGTGCGCTTAAAGCCGTGCAGCTCGTAGAACTTCCACGAGCAGTTGGAGTCGGTGTACAGGTGCGCCCTCGTCGCTCCAAGCGAGGACAGGTGCGAGACCGCGGCGTCGAGCAGAACCGTGCCAACGCCCAGGCCATGGACATCGCGATCCACGGCAAGCAGCGTGACCTCGTTGTCATGCGGCAGTGGGCTTTTCTCGAGCAGACGGTTGTTGGTTCGAATGGTTGCGCGCACAAACGAGAGGTACTCGGCGCACGACTCGGGTTCTAGCTCACGCATCTGCGACAGCAGTGCACGCTCGGTATCCATCCAATGTTCCCTGACGGTGGCGCCGGAGCTCTGTCCCGCACGCGCGAGCGAAATGCCACGCGCCTGACCGTCGATTACGGCAACCTGTGAAAACGTCGACGACGAAAGGCAATAGGCGAGGTCGCACGCGGCCTCAAGGCGGTTGTACTCATCGTTATCCGAATTGTTATGCCAAAGCTGCTGCAGAATCAGCGCGATGGCGTCGAAGTCTTCGGTATCAAACGGTCGGTAGAGAACCCGCGAGACCATGGTGCCTCTTTCTTTTGCGGATGCATATCGAGCACAGTTCTACCACGCCATTGGCATCAAATTATGGTGCCCCTGTGTTCCATGAACTCACCGTGCCCAGTGCCGTGCCCATCCCCTCCGCTCGCAAACTTTTTCTGCACATGCGCCCGTTGCGGGGTGCATCGATGCGCTCGATGCGCTACATTGAATCAGTATTTTCAATGCCGCTGCGCGAGCGCTGCAGATCGACGTATCACCGACTTACAGAGCACGGCGGCGTACCAGACAGGAGGACTGCATGGGATCTGATGTGAAGATCGCACGCGCGTTGATCTCGGTTACCGATAAGACGGGCGTCGTCGATTTCGCACGGACGCTGGTTGACGACTTTGGCGTCGAGATCATCTCTACGGGCGGCACGGCTCGTGCCATCGAGGACGCGGGCGTTCCCGTAACCCCCATCGAGGAGTTCACGGGCTACCCCGAGATGATGGACGGCCGCGTTAAGACCCTGCACCCCAAGGTTCACGGCGCGCTGCTGGCCCGCCGCGATTCCGAGCAGCACATGCAGGAGGCCGCTCAGCACGGCATTAAGCTGATCGACCTGGTCGTCGTCAACCTGTACGAGTTCGAGAAGACCGTCGCCAACCCCGAGGTCACCTTCGCGGACGCCATCGAGCACATCGACATCGGTGGTCCCTCCATGCTGCGCTCTGCTGCCAAGAACGCCACGAGCGTTACCGTCATTTCCGACCCGGCCGACTATGATGCCGTCCTGGCCGAGATGCACGAGACCGGTGGCTGCACCACGCTTTCCACCCGTCGTCGCCTGCAGGTGAAGGTCTACCAGACCACCGCCGCCTACGACACGGCTATCTCCCGTTGGCTTGCCGCCCAGGCAAGCGATGTGGCGGACACCTCTGCCAAGCTCGAGATCTCGCTGGAGAAGGTCGACGACCTGCGCTATGGCGAGAATCCGCAGCAGAAGGCTACGGTCTACCGTTTTGCCGAGGGCTGCGAGAACACCGCGAGCTCGCAGTTCCCGCTCGTGGGCTCCGAGCAGATCCAGGGCAAGCCGCTCAGCTACAACAACTATCTGGATGCCGATGCCGCTTGGAACCTGGTCCGCGAGTTCGACGAGCCGGCCTGCGTGATCCTCAAGCACCAGAACCCTTGCGGTTCTGCCGTTGCCGAGGACATCACGGCTGCCTACGACCGCGCATTCGCCTGCGATCCCAAGAGCGCCTTTGGCGGCATCATCGCCTGCAACCGCGAGGTTCCCTATGAGCTGGTCGAGCACTTTGCCGATCAGAACAAGCAGTTCGTCGAGGTTATCATCGCCCCGAGCTACACTGCCGAGGCGCTCGAGCGCATGGCCAAGCGTCCCAATCTGCGCGTGCTGGCCACCGGCGGTGTGGACCACGGCGCCCAGGTGGAGCTGCGCTCCATTGACGGCGGCATGCTGGTGCAGGAAGTCGACCATGTGACCGAGGATCCCGCGACCTTTACGTTCCCCACCGACCGCAAGCCCACCGACGCTGAGATGGCCGAGCTCGAGTTTGCCTGGAAGGTCTGCAAGGGCGTTAAGTCCAACGCCATCTTGGTCTCCAAGGGCAAGGCCGGCATTGGCATGGGCCCGGGTCAGCCTAACCGCGTTGACTCCGCACTGCTTGCCTGCGAGCGTGCCGAGGACTTCTGCGAGCGCGAGGGCGTGGAGAAGGGCGGCTTTGCCTGTGCAAGCGACGCGTTCTTCCCGTTCCGCGACAACGTCGACGTGCTTGCCGAGCACGGTGTGACCTGCATCATTCAGCCCGGCGGCTCCAAGCGCGACGACGAGAGCATCCAGGCTTGCAACGAGCATGGTATTGCGATGGTCTTCACGGGTGCCAGGCATTTCCGCCACTAAGTTCCGCCTTGGGACAAAATAATCTCCGCAAAAGACGGTCGCTCCGTTTGGAGGGCCGTCTTTTTGGTATAAGAGGACGGAATGACTAACACGAAAGGTACAACCATGCCCCAGATTGATGATGCCGAGCTGTTTGGCAATGCCGAGGATCAGCGTGCGTACGAGGACTTTTGCGCCAATCAGGAGGCGGTCGAGAAGTTTACGCTCGACAAGCCCGCGCTTGTCTGCCGTTGGCGCATGTCCAATAAAAAGGTGCCCATGCTCAACCGCCACATTCGCGCACTGTCCGAGCGCTTGGTGCAGGGCGAGCCGCTTACCCATAACATGCTCAGCTGGGCCAAGCAGCACGTTGAGTGGTCGCTTGCCGAGGGCGATTACACCGCACGCGACGGCGTGCTCATGCTGGTGATCGACGTCAACGGCAACGCCGCCATGACGGTGGGGGAGTACGAGCCGCTAACCGATACGTCGGCCAAGGCGCTACGTGCCCGCTCCGCCGAGGCCCGCTCCGAGGCCGACGAAACCGGCGTGGCGCCCGAGCTGCTCGCCGCCGTCGATAACGGCGAGCTTGCCTTTGTGGCGCCAGCGGACGAGTGCCTGTGCGGCACGGCGACGCTCATTGAGCAGCTGGCCCAGACCAAAGGCATCCCGGTCACGCGTGTAGACATTCCCGCGCAGCTTAAGGGCGCGTTGTTCCTGGTGAGCGACGAGCACGGCGTGGTCCCCGCAACCGAGACGGACGCTGCCGAGGCCGACGCCGCGACGGTCGCCTTCTTCGCCGAAGGCTACGAAAAGCTCCGTGCCCGCCGCTAAATGATTTTTCTGGGACGGGGATTAAAAACTCATTTTGGTCTCCGTTTCCGTCGCGAGCGTGAGGCGGACAAAACGCCCCCGCTTGCGAACAGTTCTGTCACCTTGGTGCCGCGCGAGGCACGCACCTGCGGCTCCGCGGTCATAATGGGGCAAGACAACCAAGAGGGGAGCGGAATCCATGGCGCTGATCTATATCGTTGAGGACGACGAGCCCATTCGTCGCGAGCTTGCCGATATCCTTGCCCGTGCCGGTTTTGAGGTCGAGGCCTGCGAATCGTTTGAGCACGTCTCGCGCGATATTCTCGCCGCCGCGCCCGACCTGGTGCTGCTCGACCTCACGCTCCCCGTCAAAGACGGCCAGCACATCTGCCATGAGGTCCGTCGCGAATCCGAGGTCCCCATCATCGTTCTCACGTCGCGCACGACCGAGATCGACGAGGTCATGGCCATGACGCTCGGCGCAGATGACTTTGTTCCCAAGCCCTACAGCGCGCGCGTGCTCGTGGCCCGCATCAATGCCCTGCTGCGTCGCACCGCGGCGGCAGGCGAGCGCAGCACACTTGTCCACAAGGGGCTGGAGCTCGACCTCGCCCGCTCCATGGTCACCAATACGCAAACCGGTACCAGCACCGAGCTCACCAAAAACGAACTGCGTATCCTCTCGCTGCTTCTGAGCCGCGCGGGCAAGATCGTTTCGCGCTCGGCCATCATGCAGGACCTGTGGGACTCCGATGCCTTCGTGGACGACAACACGCTCACCGTCAACATCAACCGCCTGCGCACCACGCTCGAAAAAATCGGCATCAAGGGGTATTTGACGACGCACCGCGGCCAGGGCTATTCGGTCTAGGGGACGGCTATGTCGTTTGCCAAGTTCTTTAAAGACGCGCTGCTCCCCGTCGCCGTGTGGACGTGCGGCGTGCTGCTGAGCTGCTTTGTGCTGACGGTCGCTGGTGCTTCGACATCTATCGTGGTCGTGGCGGTCGGCGTGTCCTTTATCTTTGGTATGCTCGGCATCGTGATCGAGTACGCGCGCCGTCGTCGTTTTCTGCGCCAGCTGGAGCGTGCGGCAGAGGAGCTCGAGAGTCCCGCATGGGTGCAGGAGATGGTGCAATGCCCGACCTATGCCGAGGGCGAGCTCGAGTACGAGGTCTTGCGCCGGGTGGGCAAAGCCGCCTGCGACGAGGTTGCCGAAGGCCGTCGTCAGACCGATGACTATCGCGACTATATCGAGAGCTGGGTCCACGAGGCCAAGCTGCCTCTGGCGGCGGCTCACCTGATTTTGGAAAACCTTGATGGCAGCGAAGACGACCTGTCGCGTGTGGATGACCTGGGCCGCGAGCTGGCTCGCGTGGAGCGCTATATCGACCAGGCGCTGTACTACGCGCGCTCGGAAGTCGTGGAGCGCGACTACCTGATTCGCCGCTGGGGTCTCAAGACCTTGGTGACGGGCGCGATTAAAGCCAACGCGCGTGAGCTCATCGCGGCGCACGTGGCGCCGGTGTGCGGGAACCTTGACTTTGAGGTCTTTACCGACGAGAAGTGGCTCGAGTTTATTCTGGGGCAGCTCATCCAGAACAGCATTAAATACGCGCGCGAGGACGGCGCGAAGATCGTGTTTTCGGGCGCGTTGCTGGACGAGGGCCTGGCAAGCGAGCGCATCGAGCTTACCGTTGCGGACAACGGCTGCGGCGTGAGCGCGGCAGACCTGCCGCGCGTGTTCGAGAAGGGCTTTACCGGCGACAACGGCCGCGCCACCAAGCGCGCAACGGGCATCGGCCTCTACCTGGTGGCACGCCTGTGCTCCAAGATGGGCATTGACGTCACCGCGGCATCCGAGCCCGGCGAAGGCTTCGTTGTAACATTCGCGTTTTCAACGAATAAGTTTCAATATTTCGAGTAACGCACGCGGCAGACGCCCGCCCAAACAAAACGTGCCGCC
>URDZ01000115.1:0-5441 GCA_900546725.1 uncultured Collinsella sp.
GTACAGCGCCGCGAGGACACGAATCCCCGCGGCGCCTGCCTGTCCCATTTGTTATCGGTTGGAGTTTCTGTTGTAGCGAGCCATAAGGTAGAGCAACTGAATGATCGAAGTGAGCGCTGCAGCCACATAGGTAAGCGCGGCTGCCGTCAGTACCTTCTTGGCGCCGTTGACCTGCTTGGAGCTCATGTCCGACTGCTCGATGTACGCCACAGCACGTCGGCTGGCGTCAATCTCGACAGGCAACGTAACGAGTTGGAACAGCACACTAAACGAGAAGAAGATCAACGCGAGGGTCGTGAGCCCGGCAATGTTCATAAACAGGCCCAAGAGTAACACGATGGTCCAGGTGTTCTGGGTAAAGTTGACGACCGGCACGAGGGCGGTACGCACTTTCATCATGGCATAGCCGCTTTGACGCTGGGCGGCATGGCCCGCCTCGTGGCAGGCGACGGCAACGCTTGCGACCGAACCGCCCGAACGGTTGGCATCCGACAGATACAGGTTGTTGTCCTGCGGGTTGTAATGGTCGGTGAGCTCGCCAGCGACACCCTTGATACCCACGGCGCTACAACCGTTGGCATCGAGCATGCGGCGAGCGACTGTGGCACCCGTATCGCCGTCCGAGCGAACCTTGGACCAGGTTTTGTACGTCGAGTTGATATAGTTCTGTGCGGCAAGGCCAAGCACCGTGCAGACAAGAACAACCAGCAGGTACAGCGGGTCGATGCCAAAGCCGTATCCATAGTAATAAGGCATGCGAATTCCTCCGAGTCGAGTTACACGTTGGAGGCATTTTACCCACTCAACCGGCTAGGCTTCCCTACAGGAGCTCGATTTTGCCGTCCTTCACCGTCAACCCCATATTGCCGGAAAGCAGATCGTCCAGGCGCGAGCCCACAAGCTCAAAGCGCCAACCTTCGCGCAGGCGGCTCTGCTCGGGATGCTCAATGTAGTCGGCCAGGTCATCGCGCGAGGCAATGACCGAGGTCGCAACGCCTGAGCGCTCGGCAACCAGGCGGATAAGCGCATACATAAGGTCAGTCACGCTCTCCAGCTCCGGCGAAATCTGACGATGTCCGCGCACCAAGAGCGGCAGGCGATCGTGCGGACAGCTCGCACCGCGCTTGATGGCCATGAGCGCACCGTCCACGTCGCGCTCCCCCAATTGATCGGTACCGCGAATGCTACGGAACTCCTCAACGCGCACGGGATTGCGCTTAACGAGCGCTAGCAGCGTGTCGTCGGACATGACCCACTTGCGTGGGATGTTGCGCCGCTCGGCGCGGTCCTCGCGCCAGGCGGCGAGCTCGCGCGCGATACCCAGCTGATGACGGCTGCACGAATTGATGCGCTTGACCTTGCGGAACGCCTCGTGGCGATCGGCGCGATAGTGCGACTCGTCAGCCAGCGGGCGCAGCTCGTCGAGCACCCAGTCCACACGGCCCAGCTCGCGCAGGCGGCTCATCATCTCGGTATAGGCGACGATCAGGTACTTGACGTCATCGATCGCATACTCAATCTGCTTATCGGTCAGCGGGCGGCGCGACCAGTCGGTCAGTGACTCGGTCTTGGGCAGCGATACGCCGCAGAACGTCTGAACAAGCGCGCCATACGAAATCTGCTGGCGCTCGCCCAAAAAGGCGGCGGCGACCTGCGTATCGAAAATCGGTCGTGGCAGCACGCCCACGGTATGGAGCATGACCTCCATATCCTGCGAGCACGCGTGGAAGACCTTGGTCACGCTCTCGTCGGCCATAAGCTCGGCCAGCGGCGATAGGTCGTCGATTACCAGGGGATCGACCGCGACGCTCTCAGCAGGGGTGGCAATCTGAACCAAACATAGACGCGGATGGAACGTGCGCTCGCGCAAAAACTCGGCATCGACGGCAATCGCGTCGAACTCACGGGCGCGCTGGCAAAAGTCGAGTAGAGCCGGATGTGTGGAAATGTACATATCAACCCATCGAATAAGGTTAGGCCCGAAAAACACGGGTAGGATATCGGCATTGCCTTACAACTATACTCGGTTAGTCACAGAACGGGAACGTAAGTATGCGCTGCCTTATCATCCACAACCCGGCATCGGGCCCCAGCTCAGATGAAATCTTCGCATTCACGCACGCCCTTGCACAGGGCGGCGACGAGGTCGTGATGCGCTTTATCGGCGATGGCATGGAACCCGAGGACGCCGTGGCAGACGTGCGCGAGTTTGACCGCGTGGTCGTTTCGGGCGGCGACGGCACTGTCTCCAACGTGCTCGACCAGATGCGCGGATGCGGTGTCCCCACGCTCGTCTTCCCCTCCGGTACGGCCTGCCTGTTCTTCAACAACATCGGCAATGCCCCCGAGGCGGCGGCGCTCGCCAAGGCCTGCCGTGCCGGTCGCACGGTCAAAGTCGACATGGGCGAGCTCTTTTGGCTCGACGAGAACGGCAACGAGAAGCGCCACGGCTTCATCATCATCGCCGGCTCGGGCTTCGACGCCGAGATCATGATGAAGGCCGCCCCCACCAAAAACGACATCGGCGAGATCGCTTACTTCCTCTCCGCGCTCGCCACGCCCAATCCCACGGTGGCGCACTTTACGATTGAGCATGACGGCATTGTCGAGGAGCTCGACGGCATCTGCTGCATGGCCGGCAACACCTCGGTCATCCAAAACGACATCAACCTGTTCCCCGACTGCCGTATGAACGATGGCATGGTCGACATTGCGGTCATCGAACCCGTAAAAACTGTGCAGCTTCTACCGACTGTGATCACCGCCGCACTCGACCCCGCCGGCAAGGTACTCGGCCGCCCGCAGTTCAAGATCATCCAGACCAAGGAAGCCAAGATCACCTGCACCCCGTCGCTGGGCATGCAGTTCGATGGCGAGATTATCTCCAGCAATTCGGGCGTCTTTGGAGCCCGCGCGCTTCCGCAATGCCTCGACCTCATCGTCGACGAATTCTCCCCGCTCGGAAAATAGGAGGACCCTATGAACGACAATCCCCTGCTCGGCTTTATCATCATCGTTTTGGCCATGCTCGTCGGCTATGCGATCAACGTGATCCACCGCCGGAAGAAGTAATTCCACATTGGTATGATATTCATCCAATTATCGTCTCCCCTGCTGTTTATGCATTTGCCAAACAGCGGGGGATTTTCTTTGCGCCCCGTGCAAGGCGCTTTATTCAGGTAATGTAATTGCAGGACGTCTTTATTAAAGTAAAGCTACAAACCGAGTATAATTAACCACTCATCGCATATTTCATTACGCTTATCGAGTAAGTTTCTTTCATAGATGAATATTGTTTCCAGTTCGTTACGCTAATGGGGTGTCTTTATTGGCTGAAGCTCTCTGGCAACGGAGAGCTTTCGCACGCTGGGAGGGAAAATGAGGAAAACTCACCCCGTCAACGCGCTCAAAAAGCTTGGCATAGGCCTCGCCTTTGGAGCTGCAACCATCATGTCCATGCCGACGTCTGCGCTCGCCTGCACGCAGATCTACATGGGCGGCAAGCTCACGGCGGACGGCAACACGTACTACGGCCGCGCCGAGGACTTTGGCAAGCGCTATCTTAAGCACTACGGCATCGAACCTGCCCACGAACCTGGCTTTAAGTACAGCTCGATTGAATCTGCTTTTGAATACACTTCGAACAAGCCTACCTATCGCTACAGCTATGTACGCGACCACCCCTCCAACTGGATGGGTCGCACCGACGCCTACTCCGAGGCCGGCATCAACGAGAAGGGCGTCTCCTGCTCCGCCACGCTAAGCACCTCCTATAACGAGGAGGCCGCTGCAGCAGACCTCATCGATGAGGAAGTGGGTCTGGGCGAGTACAGTTACGGCAGCATCATCCTGGGCGAGAGCGCCACGGCCCGCGAGGGCGTCGAGCTCCTCGGCAGCCTGATCGATGATCAAGGCGTCTGCACCAACGACCAGATCATCATCGCCGACAACAACGAGACCTGGCTGTTCGCCACACTTTCCGCCCATCAGTGGATCGCCATGAAGCTCGCTGACGACGTCGCGTCGCTCAACCCTAATATCGGGAGCCTCAACTACGATGTCGACCTCAATGACACCGAGAATTGCCTCCACTCTGAAAAGATCCAATCCATGCCCGAAGAAAAGGGTTTCGCCAAATACTCCGCTGACGGCAAATTCGATGTCGCCCAAACGTATGGCGAAAGCCTCGCCGATTCCGGCGTAAACCAGTGGTCCCGCTATGTACAAGGCCGCGATTATTTTGGTAGTCAGCTGACCGAAGGCACAGATTACGACATTATCACAGTAAAGGAGAAAGGAAAACCTGACCAAAAGGGAGCCATGGTCAGCGAAATCCAGCCCCTGTTCTTCAAGCCTGGCAAGTCTGGTTGGAGCACTTTCGAGTTGATTCGCGCCTTCGGCAACCGCGGCGAGAACGTCCCTGGCCTCAACGCGAACACTGATGGTGTTTATTGCATCGGCAGCGAGCGCAACACCGAGATCAACCTCTTCCAGATTCGTCGCGGGTATGACCCCGAAGTCGCTACCATCCAGTGGGAAATGCTCTCCCGCGCCGCGTACTCCGTCGCCATCCCGTTGTACTCCGCTCTGATAACTGAGGTCAGCCCGTACTTCAGCGATCAGACCGTCTCCTTCGATCACTGCAAACAGACTGACGTCGTGTACAACGAGGAGCCCGAGAACTCAATCAACTACGTCCTCATGGACATCAGCTCGCTCTGCTTTGAGAACCCTGACACCCTTGGTATCAGCGTCCGTGCCTACCTCGATGCGCTCCAGAACGAGCTCATCGAGCAGAACAAGGAAGTTGACGCCGCCATGCTAGCCGAGACGACCACCGAGGGCCGCACTGCCCTGGCCAACAAGGCCGGCAAGGCTGCTACCGAGAACACCTACAAGAAGTGCAAGGCCCTGCTCCAGGAGATGCGCGCCTATCAGAAGGCCGAAAACTTCGACCAGCCCTTCACCCCGAGCGACCTGAACACCGAGACCAACGGCCTCAAGGTGTCCATCACCTACGCCAAGGACGCTCTTGCCACCGACCCGGTAACCCCGGATCAGCCTGGTACTCCTGAGCAGCCCGGTACCCCCGAGCAGCCCGCTAAGCCCGAGCAGCCCACCACCAAGCCCGAGAAGCCTGGCAAGTCGGACACCACGACCACGGTAACCACCAACAAGACGAACACCAAGGGCGGCCTGCCCACCACCGGTGATCGTTTTGATGGCCGCATGGTGGCCGCATTCGCCATCGCTGGCGTTGCCGTCATCTCCGCGGGCGGTTACTTCCTCTACCGTCGCAATAAGGAGTAACGTCTTAGCTGAGCGGACAAGGCAGCAATGGCAGCCTCGCCCGCTCAGCCCGCTCTTTTGACCGGCGGGAAACCCGCGGTTGATTTCCGATCTCAGCCGAACACATTGAGCGGATAGGCCGTTCCCGCAGT
>URDZ01000116.1:0-5408 GCA_900546725.1 uncultured Collinsella sp.
CCGCGCGGACGACGGAGTGGTTGACGATGACGGGCGGGCTAGCCATCGGCGCGCTCGCGCGCGTGGAGCTTCACCTCGTCGATGCGGCCGAGGCCGGCGCGGCTGAGCTCGCCGGCCTGCGCGAGGTAGTTCTTCCAGATGTCCGCGACGGGGACCTCGTCGAGCGAGGCGTAGGAGGCCTTGAGGACGTCGGCCGTCATGAGGCCGGCCATGATGGCGGCGGTCATGGGGTGCGAGAGGACCGCGGCGATGCGGTCCTCGGCGGCGTCGAGCTTGCGCTCGATGTCGAGTGCGGCGACGTCCATGCGCGCGTCGACGACGCCGCGGATGAAGCCCGCGACCTCGTTGCCGTAGAGGTCGAGCCCCTCCGCGGCGAGCGCCGAGCGCAGGAGCGAGCGGATCTCGTCGCTGACGTTGGAACCGTTGAGCTCTGCCCGCGTCTTGAGGGCGGTGTAGAGCTTTGAGTCGAGCTTCACGCTGACGTTCTTTGTTGCTGCTGTCATTCGATCCTCTCTTCGATGCGCGGTGATCGTCGGCCCGAAAGCAGGGGCGGACCGACCGTTGTCGATCCGCCCCGCTTGAGGCCTACTCGTCTTCGAGAAGGACGTTGGGATAGCCCTCGGGCGCCTGGTCTGCCGGGAGGGGAGGATAGGCGACAAGCTTGTTCACGACTCCCAACGTATCGAGGTCCAGGATGCAGTCGATACCGCGGAGGACGCTGTCCGGGGTGTAAGAGCGATCGCCGCTGCGGGCGACCCCGACGATGACCCTGGCGAGCTCGCGGGGGTCGATGCCGGGCCAGCGCCTGGCGATTTCCGCGACGATGGCGGGCGCGACGTAAGGGATATTGGGGACGGAGGAGTGGGACGCGATGACGAAGGCGCCGGGGATGCCCTCGATCTTCTCTGCGGGCTCGATAACGATGGGCTGGACGCCGAAGGTGCTCCAGCCGTCGAGCAGGCATTCGGCGTCCGAGGGGATGCGGAAGGAGTGGCCGTTGAGGGTGAGGGGCTTGTGGTTCTTATCGACACTTTTCTTGGGCATGGTTTTCCTTTCGATGTGAGATGGCCGCCGCCCGCTCGGGCGGCGGCGTACGATGGGCTAGTCGTCGATGTCTTCGACGGTGAAGATAGGCCAAGGGGCGCGATCGGCGAGTTCAATGGGGACTGCGCCGAAGACACCGAGTTCCTGAGTAATATTCTCGAGTCGAGCTGCGAAGCGTTTGACGAACGCGTCGTGCGTCGCGCCAGTGCCGTTGACGACATAGGCGCGAGCTGCGATCTTGACGAGCTCGTGGTCGGGGATGCCATAGCACTCGTCGATGGCAGCGAGACAATCCACCGCGTCGGGGGCCTCGTCGGTGGGGCTAAACGCCATGAGGGTGCGGGGAACGTTCGCAATCGCGTGCTTGAACTGCAGGATCCAGGCGCTCTGGGCGTTTTCGGTGTGCTCGAGGTTGAGGACGGGGGTGTCCTGGCCGCCATGGTAGACATAGCGCTTCTTAGCGATGTCGAAGACGAGGGCCGGACCGCTGTCCGTCTGGACTACGACAGTCTGATGCCGCATAAGTACCTCCTAGATGTTGGGATGTATAGAAAAGTTGCCAATGGCGAATGCCGCTGAAAGGCGGAGCCCTCGCCCTCGCGCCGGTCACGACCTCCTCCCCTCGCGCACTCCGGCGCTAATCAGTTCGATGAGCTTGCGCACCTGATCGGAGTTCGATCCGGCCGCCTCCAGCGCCCTGGCGATGCTCTTGCCGGTAAAGGTCGACGCGAACAATGTCGAGCGCTTGTGGCGCCGACGATCTCCGAGCAACTCGATCAGCGCGAGTGCCTCCTCGCGCATACCGCTCGCGCCAAGATCCGCGATGACGAGCACGGGCAGATCGCGATAGCGATCGACGGTGTGGGCCTTCGAGTTGGGGCCGTAAAGTTCGCCGCCGTTCCATGCCGTTGCAAGCTCACATGCCGAGATGAATACAGCGCGCTCGTGGGAGGCCATGGCGGCCGCCGTAGCCACCGCTGCCGCTTCGTCGGCATCGTCGTGCGCGTACCAGATCCATGCGCCGATAGAGAGGCGAGCAGCCTCCTTCTCTTTAGCGTTTCCGGTCTTTGCCGCGAAGATGGCCGAGGCGCGCTCGGCGATGAGCCTGGGAGTGTGCTCGGGAACGCGATGAGCGCGGTTGCCGGGCCCGCGCAACGCCCGCCACGCCTCGGGCGTGATGACGGTGCCGATGGCGCCGTAGTACTCCTTCGAGGCGGGCAGGCCGTCGTAGCCAATCATCCTATTCGCCGCCTTTGCCGCGCAGAGCGCTGAGGTAGACGTCGAGATCGCGCTCATAGATGTACGTGCGGCGACAGAGGTAGATGCCCTTGCCGGTGCGGGCAATCAGCTGGCCGGCGGTGTCGGCGGTGAGGTGAAGCTTGTCAGCGACCTCGTCGCGAGTGAGAAGCGGGCCCGTCTGGATGCCAGGCGTGTCGTTGTCGTCCATGTGTATGCCTCCTTCGGTGTATGTGTTACGGGGCGGGAGCTGCTCCGTGACTACACAATGCCGTCGGCGGGCATAAATCGAGGTATTACATCACCTATTACGGGGGTTTACCTGCGATGATGCTTATCGATAAATTGATAAATAAGATTGAATTGCTGTTGACCGATGCCAAGGGCGGTGAATCGGACTCAAAGGTTATCGATGTTGTGGAGGAGGGGGAGCCGTCTTTGCCGCCTGAAGATGAACGTCGATATTGGCCGATCATGCCGCTTGATCCCGCGACCGGTCAGGTTCAGGTCGGCTATAAGACGAAGGACGGGCTTGAATTTCACGAGAACGGTCGTCTCGTTCCGGACGTAGCGGGCGAGAGTGCAGGCGACCACATGAACTTCACTTATCGCGAAGAATCAATCGGTATGCCGAACAGGCCGTCAAGCGTTGAAACAGACGCACCGGGGGCGGACAAGGACCTTGCTTTCGGCCTGATTCGCTCCGTGGCCCTTGACGGTCTTCTGGAAGGCGTTCTGCCGTCTTGTAAATTGGAAGATTACGGAAGCGTTGATGCGATGCTGCTCGCCCTGTCAGAAGTGCCGGCACCGGCTTGTCGCGTCGACGACGCGCCGCATCCCGGTGACAAGGCCTCCGGCGTCGACCCTCGGGAGAGGTTCGCTGCCGCGGCGCGCGTAACCGGTCCTTTGTTTGGCTTTGTGGGGAGAGTCGGCCCCTATGAAATCGACGAACCGCTTGACGCCTGGCTTTCGGTCGCCGGGGCAATGAAGATCTCTTCCCTGGCTTCATCGGTCGAGATGGGTTCGCCGTCTTCGCTGGGGGTTTTGGATCCCTATTGGCGCGTGTATTGCTTCGGCAACGTTGAGGCAAATAAAACCGCGTACGTGGTTCTCACCAACCTGCAAATCCCTAGCGATCATGAGTTTAGGGATAGCTTCGTGGGCGGGCTTGAGCGCGGTGGCAAGTGGGCGGTGATCAATGAAAGGATTGAGCCCGGGACTGCCATGGTCGAGCGTTCGTTTGTCAGGTGGTGCAAGAACGATACATTGTCCTTTATGGAGACAGTTGGAGAAGCTGACTTTCCAGGTCCGTCTTTTGTTGCAAGGGTGCCTGGTGATACTCTCAGGGGGCTCGACGAGTCTTCCGAGCGCGTTCTCAAGACCGAGGAATCCCTTGCCTCGCATCTGGTGCAGGACATGACGGAGTGGTTCTCGCGCTGCGCGGGTTATGGGTGGAGGAGAATCCTCGAGCCCAAGCGGCAGACTCCGACGCAGATGGCTAATGGCGTCATCGATTATGGCCGCGGCTCTTCTTTCGACCTTTGCGTTCCCGATGCTGCTACGCGCCTTTGGGTCGCGCTTGCAAAGAGTTATTCGGTTGATGTCGTCAAAATATGCGAGCACTGCGGCCGGCCGTTCGCCGACACCGCAAACGGCAAATCGCGATGCTGTTCAGAGGAATGCACGAGAGCGAAGAACGCCAGGAACAGTAGGAAGAGGGCGAACGCGAGGCGAAGCGCATCGAAAGCGAAGAGCTGATTTAATTTGAAAGCAAGTTGCCGATCGTGTTGGCGGCTGCCTGGTCCTTGGCGGCAATTGCGTGTGCATAGGTGTCTAGCGTGAGCTTGACGGTGCTGTGCCCGAGGCGGCTGCTGACGGTTTTGATGTCGACGTTCTCTCCGATCAGCAACGTCGCCTGCGTGTGCCTGAGCATATGCGGGGTCAGGCCGGAGTACTTTGTACCTCGAGCGTACATCTTTCCGTCTCGCTCGATGTAGTGCGTGATTTCTCTGAACTGCCCAAAGCCATAGTCCGAGCACCATTCGCGGAACCATCGCGAAAAGCAGTTTGGGTCCATGTGCGCGATGGCGATTGGCCCCCTCTTTCCTTTTTCGTCATCTTTAGTTTTTGCCCTCGTGTTTCTTTGGGGATCGACTAATGTGTGCACAATCGGGGTGCTGGAAGCCTGTTCGAGGTCGACTTCGGCGAGAAGCGTGCGCTGAAGCTCGCGCCAGGCGGCGAGCCTCTCGAGTGCAAGCGGGCTCAAAGAGACGGACCTTTTCCCCGTTGAGCTCTTTGGGTCTCTGACCAGCTTGTCGGCGGCATACTGTCCGTCGATGCGGACATAGCCGTCGCCAAAATGGACGTCGCCCCATCTGAGTCCGAGCATCTCTCCGCGGCGCATGCCGGTATCGAGCAACAAGAGGGTGCCTATTCTGTGAGAGTCCATCTCCTGTGAAAGGAGGAGGGAGAGAAGCCTCCGGGCTTCATCGAGGGAAAGAGCCTGCCTCTCTTTTCCTTTGGGCCGCGGGATGACGGTGCCGGCGCAGGGGTTCTTGACAATCAGGTCGTCAAGCATGGCGGCCTTCATAATCTGATTCAGTTTTACACTGATTTTATGCAGCTCAGATTCGGAGAATCTTCCACTTTTGCGGGCTTCAGCATAGCCGGCGTTTATTATGTGGGGCCTCAGGTCTTTTACGGGATAATTGCCGAAAAGCTCCTGTATTTCCTTAACTTCAAGCTCTTCGCGGTCAAGGGCAAGCGGGCTGATGGTCTCGGCGTCCACGCGATCTTTGTGGAACTCTTTGGTGTACTGATAAACGGTCTTATCGGGGTCTTTGATGGTGAGTCCGCTATTGAGCTCAGCCTTATATGCTTCGAGCTCGGCTCTCAATTCCGACTTGTTCTTTGCGTAGACCTTTCGGCGAGGTGAGTACCTATATTTGCCGGTAATGGGGTCTTTGCCCATGTTGTGCCTGATATAGTACACGTTTTTCTGCGTCTTGCTTTTAAGGGCGCTTCCCTTACCAACGACAAGAGGCCTGCTCATGCGCCGATCCTTTGGTCAAATGAATACGAATGTGACTCCATGGCTGCGTGGCATACGCTCGGAGCAGCGCACCCGA
>URDZ01000117.1:0-5318 GCA_900546725.1 uncultured Collinsella sp.
TCTCGGAAGGCACGTGCAGACCTTTCGTCATGGCCTCCTACCTTTCTTTCGGGCCCTTGTCAGGGCCGATTCGTTAGCGCCCCTCCGTGTGAGGCGTTATTGCTGACGACATATTTATATCCAAAATCAGCTCATACTTCCACCTTGCCCCCGAACGGTTTTTTATAGGGGGTGAACGGCATACACATATACTTCACGCATGGCACACTTCATCTTAATAAAGCGTATTTACGTGCTTAAACGCGTTTTAATCCTAAAATCAAATGGAACTAAACTTTGTTAAACCATCCTCAAATTGCATATTTCCAATAAAGCTATGAATAGAATTAGCGGTTCACACCGCGTCTCAACCATTTTCATTTTTATTCAGAAAAAAGTTTGTCCTATTCATTTCTGATAAATAAATTACCGTTTACCAGACGCTTGATACCGTTCACCGGAAACTCAGTATAAGGCCCAGCGGATACCGCCTCGCTTTACGGCCCCATTTGTAACAACTTGACTTCTCGGTATAGAAAAACGGACCCGCTTCCCCTAGGGAAACGGGTCCGTTTTCGATTATCTTCGGCTAATTTGGATAAGGCCCCCGAAGACCATCGGAATCCTAGCGATCGAACTCCGCCAGTGCCTCGCCCAAAAGCCTCAGGCCCTCGCGCAGAACGTCCTCGCTCGCGCAGTAGCCCAGGCGTGCGCCGCAGGGAAGCTCAAAACGGCTACCGGGGACCAGCAGCACTCCCCTCTCGGACAGCAGGCGCCTGCAGAACTCCTCGTCATCCTCGGGAATATCCAGCTGGATAAACGAGGTGGACACGCCCTGCGGGGCCGTCCAGGAAACGCGATGCTGCGTATCGATCCAAGCCTGCGCGATATCGCGGTTGCCAAACACGATCTTGCGATTGCGCTCGAGAATCTTATCCTTGTGCTCAAGCACATAGGTCGCCAGGGCGTCGTTGAACACACCGCCGCAGATCATGGTGTAATCGCGATAGGTGCGGATGCGGCTGGATATCTCTTCGTCTGCCAGGACCCAGCCCACGCGGGCCGCAGGTGTCGAATAGGTCTTCGACAACGAGTTGGTGACAATGGCCCTCTCGTACACGTCGACCATCGACATAAAGGACTCAGTGTTTTCGAGCGGCAGATATACCTCGTCGCACAGCACGTAGGCGCCCACCGAGCGGGCGATCTCGGCAATCTGGCCGAGCATATCGGCATCGAGCACCGTACCGATGGGGTTAGATGCGTTGTTGATGCAGATGAGCTTGGTGTTGGGACGCACCAAGCGCTTGAGTTCCTCGATATCGGGCTTCCAGCCGAGTTCCTCGCGAAGCTCCCAATACTCGACCTCGGCGCCCAGCGTGCGCGGAATCTCGTAGAGCGGCGCGTAGGTGGGCCACTCGGCGATAACATGGTCGCCGGGCTCGACCACAGCCATGATGGCGTTGAGGTTAGCGCCCGTGCAGCCATTGGTCTGCAGAATGTGATCGGGATTGACCTCCCGACGATACAGCTTGGCAACCTCGGCCTTAAACTCCGGCGAGCCCTCGATCCAGCCGTAGTTCATCTTCTCGCGGTCCAGGCGCTCGTAGAACGTGGCGCCGTCCTGTTCATCGAGCGCGCGCAGCTCGCCCATGGTGAGCGACGAGATCGTCGACTGGGCGATGTCCCACGTGGCGCTCTTCTCCCAAACGTTGAGCCATTCCTCAACGCCAATCGTCTTGATGTCCATAGCCAAGCTCCTTACAAAAGCAGTCATCCAATCGTGTTGACGTTCCTCATACAAGATTGGGGCGGTGCGAAAACCCGCACCGCCCCAATGGGAGACATCTAATGGCAGCTAGATGTATGTATTATGACCTGTACGGGTCCTTGAAGACCTTAGAGGTCCTCGCGCCAGAAGGGCATGCTCATGCAGCGCGGGCCGCCGCGGCCGCGGGAGAGCTCGGCGGAGGGCACGACGAGAAGGTCCAGGCCCTCCTTGTACAGCACGTCGTTGGTGACGGTGTTGCGGGCGTAGACGCAGATCTTGCCGGGCTCGACGCACAGGGTGTTGGAGCCGTCGTTCCACTGCTCGCGGGAGGCCGCGATCGGGTCGCCGCCGCCGCAGGGGATCAGCTTGACCTGGTCGACGCCGGTGGCGTCCTCCAGGACGTGCTCGAGGGTGTCCTCGATCAGGCGGATGTTCACGTCGCCCGGGTTCTTGCCGGCGGTCAGCTCGTAGACGCGCAGGGTGCCCATGATGGCGGGGTGGATCGTGAACTTATCGACGTCGATCTGGGTGAAGACCGTGTCGAGGTGCATGAAGGCGCGCGAGACCGGGATGTCGAAGGCCAGGATGCGCTCGACCTTGGAGTCGGAGTTCCAGAAGATGTTCTGGGCCATGACGTCGATCGCGGCGGCCTGGGTGCGCTGGGAGATGCCGACGGCGAGGGTCTTCTCGTTGATGTTCAGCACGTCGCCGCCCTCGGTGTGGAACTGGCAGTCGCGGCGGAAGTACAGCGAGACGTCCTTGTAGTCGGGGTGGTACTTGAAGATGTACTTGCCGTACAGGGTCTCGCGGTTGCGGGTGACCGAGTACATGCGGTTGAGGTTGACGCCCTCGCCGACGACCGCGAACGGGTCGCGGGTGAAGTAGAGGTTGGGCATCGGGTCGATGATCAGGTCGGACTCGGACTCGGAGTTGACCAGGGAGTCGAGGGTCGTGGACGCCGTGAGGGGCATGTCGATCTCGGACTTGGTCATGCCGGCCATGGTCTTCTTGACGAACTCGAGGTTGTCCTCGATGGAGTCCAGCTTCTCGCGGACGATCTGCGGCATGTGCTGGCCGCGGATGCCGGCCTCGGCGATGTACTGGTCGGTGAACTCGGCGCGGGCGCCGGGGACCTGGTCGAACACCTCGGCGACGAGGTTCTCGAGATAGAGGACCTCCACGCCCTGGTCCCTCAGGATCTGGGCGAAGGTGTCGTGCTCCTGCTGCGCGACCTCCAGGAACGGGACGTCGTCGAACAGGAGTCGCTCGAGCTCGTCGGGCGGCAGGTTGAGGAGCTCGTCGCCGGGACGGTGCAGGCAGACCTTCCTGAGCTTGCCGATCTCGGAAGGCACGTGCAGACCTTTCGTCATGGCCTCCTACCTTTCTTTCGGGCCTTACTGGCCGAATGTATCAGCGCCCCTCTGTATGGGACGCTGCTTGCTGACAGCTCTAGTTATATCCAAAAACCACCTGCAATTCCACCTCGCCCCCGAACGGTCAGCAAAGTGCGATGAACGGTATATCGCATATGATTCTCCCATGATGCACTTCGGTTCTCTAAAGCAGGTTTTCAAAGGTAAATGTTCTTTTTTCTAAGGAATTAAGCTAGATTGCACAAATATTTTCATGTTTAGGAATTGCATAGCTAAAACGGTTTTCTGCATATATATGTCGTTTGTCCATGATTCAATTTGGATTCGATTATATTCAGCTCGCAATCATTCTTATTCATACATCCTCACCAGTTGAGTATGGATATAGATTGTTTCCAAACGAGTTGGACAGTTAGTTGCATGCCTTGTCAGCGTAAGAAGTAGGTAAAGATACCGTTCGCACAATACGTCCGTGCCACAAGTCGACTAAATTGAGACAATAGTGAATAGGGTTAGGCTACCGTCCCCTGCGGGGACTGAACGGACAGATGCATATGCCGAGCAAAATCGAAAAAAAGCAAGCCGCCGCAAAGCTGCGCAAACCGCCTCGCGACTTCTCGTACACGCAGAACCGAGAGCTCAGCTGGCTACGCTTTGACAACCGTGTGCTTGACGAAGCCTTCGATGAGACCGTTCCGCTGTTCGAGCGTCTAAAGTTCGTGTCGATTTTCGAGTCTAACCTCGACGAGTTTCTCATGGTGCGCGTGGGCGGCCTGTCCGATCTGGCAGAGCTCAAAAAACAACCTGTCGACAACAAGAGCAATATGACCGCCTCCGAACAGGTCGATGCTGTCATGGCCGAAATGCCCGGGCTCCTTACCCGTTGGGAGTCCATCTTTAAGAGCATCGAGGGCAAGCTCGACACCTTGGGCGTTCACCGCGCCCGCATCGATTCGCTTACGCCCGAGGAGCGCACCTTTGTAACCCGCTACTTCCAGGCCTACGTGTCGCCGGTCATCTCGCCGCTGGTCATCGATCCTCGCCACCCCTTCCCCAACCTACGCAATGGCGCGCTCTATCTGGCCTGTGGTCTGGACGGCGCCACCGACGAGGAGAGCCTGCTGGGCCTTATCGAGATTCCCGCCTCGATGAACCGCGTGGTCGAGATCCCCTCGCCCACCGGCACCTACTCCTACATCTTGCTCGAGGACGTCATCCTCGCCTGCCTGGACAGCTGCTTTGGCTCCTATAAGCCGCTGGATCGTGCGCTGATCCGCGTCACCCGCAACGCCGACATCGATCCGGACGGCGAGGGCGTCGAAGAGGAAGAGGACTACCGCCAGCACATGAAGCGCATCCTCAAGAAGCGCCTGCGTCTGCAGCCGGTAGTGCTCGCGGTCTCGGGGTCGCTCGAGAAGGCAACGCTCAAGACCATCCGCAAGGCGCTCGAGCTTTCGCGCCGCTCTGTCTTTACCTGCGATATCCCGCTCGACCTGGGCTACGTCTTTGGCATTGAGGGCAAGATTCCCGAGCACCTGCGCAACGAGCTGCTCTTTACGCCGTTCAGGCCGCAGCCCAATCCCACCATCGACATGACCCGCTCCATCCGCGAGCAGGTGCTGCAGCACGACAAGCTGCTCTTTTATCCCTACGAGGCCATGAACCCCTTCCTGGATCTGGTGCACGAGGCCGCCTACGACCCCGAGTGCATCTCGCTGCGCATCACGCTCTACCGCGTGGCCAAGCAGAGCCGCCTGTGCGAGTCGCTGATCGATGCTGCCGAGAACGGCAAAGAGGTCACGGTGCTCATGGAACTTCGTGCCCGCTTTGACGAGCAGAACAACATCGAGTGGGCCGAGCGCCTGGAAGAGGCCGGCTGCACCGTCATCTATGGTTCCGAGGGCTTTAAATGCCACTCAAAGATCTGCCAGCTCACCTATCGCGAGGGCATGGCGCTAACGCGCCTCACGCTTTTGGGCACCGGCAACTTTAACGAGAAGACGGCCAAACTCTACAGCGACTTTATGCTCATGACAGCCCATCCCGGCATCGGCGAGGACGCCAACCTGTTCTTCCGCAATCTGTCGCTGGGCAACCTGCGCGGCGACTACCGCTTCCTGGGTGTGGCGCCCGTCGGACTGAAACCGCTCATCATGCGCGGGCTTGACCGCGAGATCCAGCGCGCCCTTGCCGGC
>URDZ01000118.1:0-5270 GCA_900546725.1 uncultured Collinsella sp.
CGACGCTGCGCGCCGCCCAGGACGACAATTTGTCATTCAAAAGGCAAGGCATGACCAAAAGGTCTATGCCTTGCCTTTTTCATGCCAACTTGTACGTCCTGGACGTCGCTCACTGACTTATGCTTAACCTGCGGCGCTGCCATTATTGATGCAAAGGGGTCAGGTTAGTTTGCGCCAAAAAGGGGAAGTTGCGGTGGAATAGTTCCTGTTTGGCCGTCTTGAGGGGTTAAACGGGAACTATTTCACCGCAACTTATCGATGGCGTGTTTGGTTGGTGCCAGTTGATTGCTTGGGCGTTGGGGAGGGTCTGCTCCGTTATAATCGCCTAGAACATTAAATGGAAACGGGACGGGAGCCATATATGCGCCAGGGTTTCGACAACGCGAAGTATATCGAGCTGCAGGCTGCTCACATTAAGGAGCGCATCTCGCAGTTTGGTGGCAAGCTGTATTTGGAGTTTGGCGGTAAGCTGTTCGATGACTATCATGCGAGCCGCGTGCTGCCGGGTTTTGAACCGGACAGCAAGTTCCGCATGCTCAAGAGCATCGCCGACGATGTCGAGGTTATCATCGCGATCAACGCGAACCACATCGAGAAAAACAAGGCTCGTGGTGACCTCGGCATTACCTATGACGAGGATGTGCTGCGCCTGGTTGACCTGTTCCGCGGCAACGGCTTTGCTGTCGCGGCTGTGGTCATCACCCAGTACGCCGGCCAGCCTGCTGCCGATGTGTTCCGCAACCGCCTGAACGCGCTCGGTATTCCCGCCAAGCTGCACTATCCCATCGAGGGGTATCCGCACGATGTCGATCTGATCGTGTCCGACGATGGCTACGGCAAGAACGAGTTTGTTGAGACCACCCGACCGCTCGTCGTGGTCACTGCCCCCGGTCCTGGCTCGGGCAAGCTTGCCACCTGCCTGTCTCAGCTCTATCACGAGCACAAGCATGGCACGGCCGCCGGCTATGCCAAATTCGAGACCTTCCCGGTTTGGAATCTGCCCCTTACGCATCCGGTCAACATTGCCTACGAGGCCGCCACGGCAGACCTCGATGACGCCAATATCATCGACTCCTTCCACCTGGAGGCCTACAACAAAACCACGGTCAACTACAACCGCGACGTCGAGGCCTTCCCGGTAGTCCGTGCCCTGATGGAAAAGATTTTGGGCAAGAGCCCCTACCAGAGCCCTACGGACATGGGCGTCAATATGGTCGGCTTTGCCATCACCGATGACGATGCCTGCCGCGATGCTTCCAAGATGGAGATCGTCCGCCGCTACTTTACCGCGGTCGAAAATGTGCGCCGTACCGGCGTGGGCGATGAGCAAGTCGACCGTCTCAAGATTATTATGAAGAAAGCCGGCATCGATAAGAACTACTCACCGGCGCGCTCGGCGGCCCTCACCAGGGAGCAGCTGACGGGTGGTCCCGTGGGTGCCATGGTCATGCCCGATGGCTCCGTGGTGACCGGCAAGACTTCCACGCGCCTGGGCGCCGCAAGTTCGCTCATTATGAACGCCCTCAAGCATGTCTCGGGCGTCGGCCTTGAGCTCGAGGTCATTAGCGATGAGGCGATCGAGCCCATCAGCAAGCTCAAGACGCATTTCCTGGGCAGCAAAAACCCGCGCCTCCACACCGACGAGACGCTTATGGCGCTGTCGATCACCTCGGCCACGAGTGAGACGGCCGCTCGCGTCCTTTCGGGCCTGGAGCAGCTGCGCGGTTGCGATGCCTTCTTCAGCGTGATCATCTCGCCGACGGACGAGACGGTACTGCGCAAACTGGGTATCAACGTGTGCTGCGAGCCCAAGTTTGAGCGCCGCGGTTTCTTCCATCGCTAAGTTTGAAGCACCGCGGTAATTGCATTGCATTTTGGCCGTATCGGGTTAGCGCCCGGTACGGCTTTTTGATCAATAAAGCGCCTATTTCGGCGAAAAATAGCCGTTTACCTGCCTAGAAACAATTTGAGCGGTATACAATAACTGTAACTGTTTCATCCTTAGCGGGATGCCGCATGATGGATATTACCTGCCATCGTGAGGTGTGTCGGTCGCGCACGGCGCGTTAGATGCTCGTGCTCGGTTTGAGGAGGCTGCTATGGCGGGCAAGGGTCGTGCGAGTGTCAACGATATGAAGCGTGTCGAGGTGCTGGTGTTGATGGAGATCGACCAGCAAACCGAAGACAATGGCGGGCCGTATGGTTTCTCGCGCAAAACGCTTGCCGAGCGCGTGGGGGTTTCGCCGTATCGTGCCCGCGCCGCAATCGATCGCTTGGATTCCGAAGGCATGATTGATGTCGTCTCGCGTTATAGCGACGACGGCGGTCAGCTTGCAAATGGCATTTGCCTCACCGAACGTGGCGAGTGGTATCTTGAGGGCGTCCGTACCGGCATGCTCGTTCAAGAAATGCTTGAGGACGAGGCTGCTGATCGATAGCAGCATGTAACCCTTGCCATAGCGACGCCGCCTGGGAAACCGGGCGGCGTTTTGTTTCAAGATTGAGAAATGCAATCGCACGCGAGAAAAATTGCGAACGGTCCGCGGCGCGAGTATTACAATGAAGACCCGTAAGATGTGGATAAACAACTTCTACGGGAAGCGCAGGTAACTCAATATGACCAAGCATGTGTTCGTAACCGGTGGCGTGGTTTCGTCCCTGGGCAAGGGTATCACCGCGGCCTCGCTGGGCCGTCTGCTCAAGTCGCGTGGCTACAAAGTAACGATGCAGAAGGCCGATCCGTATCTGAACGTCGACCCCGGTACCATGAGCCCCTTCCAGCATGGTGAGGTCTTCGTTACCGAGGATGGTTACGAGTCCGACCTGGACCTGGGTCATTACGAGCGCTTTATTGATGAGAACCTGACCCGCGATTCCAACTTTACGACCGGCGCCATCTATAAGAGCTTGATCGCCCGCGAGCGTCGCGGCGACTTTTTGGGCGGTACCGTGCAGGTGATTCCTCACGTCACCAATGCCATTAAGGACAAGTTCCGCCGCATCGAGGAGCAGACCGGCTCCGATGTAGTCATCACCGAGCTGGGCGGCACGATCGGCGACATCGAGTCCCAACCGTTTGTCGAGGCCATCCGTCAGTACCGCAAGGAGGCCGGCCCCGAGAACGTCTGCTATATCCACGTGTCGCTCGTTCCCTATATCGCCGCCGCCCACGAGGTCAAGACCAAGCCCACGCAGCATTCCGTCAAGGAGCTCCGCAGCTTTGGCATCCAGCCCGATATCATCGTGCTGCGCTCCGACCACCATATCGATGACGCTATCCGCGGAAAGATCGCAAGCTTCTGCGACGTCGACACCGATTGCGTCTTTACCAACGAGGACTGCGCGAGCATTTACGATGTTCCGCAGCTGCTTGCCGAGCAGGATTTTGACCTGCGCATTTGCGAGCGTCTGGGTCTGGACCCGCGTGAGCGCGACATGAGCGAGTGGAACGAGTTCCTGCGCAAACAGAACCACGCCAACCATCACGCCGACAAGGTGAAGATCGCCGTCGTGGGCAAGTACACGCAGCTGCCCGATGCGTACCTGTCGGTTATCGAGGCCCTGCACCATGCGGGCGTCTTCTACGATCGCCATGTGGACGTCCAGCTGGTCGACGGCGAGAGCCTCGACGAGCAGAATGTCTCCGAGGTTCTGGGCGACGCCTCGGGCATCCTGGTCCCCGGCGGCTTTGGCAAGCGCGCCCTGGAGGGCAAGATCCTCGCGGCCGAGTTTGCCCGTGAGCACAAGATTCCGTATCTGGGCATTTGCCTGGGTATGCAGGTGGCCGTGTGCGAATTTGCGCGCAACGTCGTCGGCCTTGCCGGCGCCAGCTCCTCCGAGTTCGATCCGGATGGCCCGTATAGCGTCATCGATCTGATGAGCTCGCAGGAGGACGTGACCGAGAAGGGCGGCACCATGCGCCTGGGCGCCTATCCGTGCAAGCTCGCCGCCGATACCCTCGCTCGCGAGGCATATGGCGAGGAACTCGTCTACGAGCGTCACCGTCATCGCTTTGAGTTCAACAACGCCTTCCGCGACCAGCTCGAGGACGCCGGTTTGGTTATCTCGGGCCTGTCGCCCGACGAGCGCCTGGTCGAGATGGTCGAGCTGCCGCGCGACGTGCATCCGTGGTATGTGGCAACCCAGGCTCATCCCGAGTTCAAGAGCCGCCCGACCAACCCGCAGCCGCTGTTCCGCGAGTTCGTGCGCGCTTCGATCGGCCAGCACGAGGGTGTCGACCGTCTGCAGGTGACGCCCATGAACCTCGCTACGGACTAAGGGTGCCGGCGAATAAGGAACATACCGAAGCTACTCCCTCGTCGCTCGCCGTGGCGGCGGGGGAGTATCTCGATTACCTCGCGGTCGAGCGGGGTTTGGCGCGCAACACGATTGCGGCCTATCGTCGTGACCTGACGACGTACTGCGCCTATCTGGAGCGGGCGGGTATTGTGTCTTTTGAAGAGGTGACTCGTCAGGTCGTGGAGGGCTTTGTTGCCGATCGCCGCGATGGGGGCTATTCCGATGCCTCAGTGGAGCGTGCGCTTGCGGCCGTGAAGGGCCTGCATGCCTTTTTGGTGCGCGATGGGGCTGTGGCCCAAAATCCAACGGCGGCGTTGCGCCTGCCTAAAAAGGCTGAGCGTTTGCCGGAGTATCTATCGGTGGAGGATGTCTCGGCGCTGCTCGATCAAGACTTTCCCGAGGGCGAGATGGGCTTGCGCGACCATGCCATCTTGGAAGTGCTCTACGGATGCGGTTTACGTGTGAGCGAGTTGGTGGGGCTCGATGTGGGCGATATCCATATCGACGATGGCTTTGTGCTCGTTCGCGGTAAGGGCTCAAAGGAACGCCTGTCACCGCTGGTGGGAAGCGCGGCGCGAGCTCTGACGCTCTATGTAACTGAGGGGCGTTCCCGCTTGGCGGCCCATGCCCGCGGAACCGAGACCTCGGCGGTCTTTTTAAATAAGAACGGCCGCCGTCTGTCACGCCAGGGCATCCATGCCATCTGTGAGCGCTATGGGCGCCAGGTGGGGCTGGTGGGACTCCATCCCCATACGCTGCGTCACTCCTTTGCCACCCATATGCTTGCGGGCGGCGCAGACCTCCGTGTGCTACAGGAGATCTTGGGACATGCCGATATATCGACCACGCAGGTCTACACGCATGTCGATCGTACGCAACTGACCGAGGTCTATCTGGCGGCGCACCCGCTGGCGCATCGTTAACTCATCGCTGACCTGCAAATTTATAGGTATTTGGGGACGGGCCCCAGA
>URDZ01000119.1:0-5258 GCA_900546725.1 uncultured Collinsella sp.
GACGCCTATGTGGACCACCCTTCCTTTGGCACGGCCATCATATCCCGGCTGCTGGAGGCACGCGGATATAAGGTGGGAATCATTTCCCAGCCGGACTGGAAGGATAAAAAGAGCATTGAAGTGCTGGGAAGGCCCAGGCTGGGCTTCCTGGTATCGGCGGGAAACATGGATTCCATGGTGAACCACTATTCCGTCGCCAAAAAGCGCCGCCGCAGCGACTTTTTCTCCCCCGGCGGCAAAATGGGCCTGCGCCCGGATTACGCCGTCATCGTATATTCCAACCTCATCCGCCGCACGTTTAAGAAAACGCCCATCATCATCGGCGGCATCGAAGCGAGCCTGCGTCGCCTGGCCCACTACGACTACTGGCAGGACAAGCTCAAGCGCTCGGTACTGCTCGACTCGGGCGCCGACATCCTCATCTACGGCATGGGCGAGCACGCGATTATCGAGATCGCCGACGCGCTCGACGCGGGACTGCCCGTCGATCAAATCACCTATATCAACGGCACCGTCTACCGCACCAGCTCGCTCGACGAGGTCTACGACTACGACCTGCTGCCCAGCTGGGACGACCTTGCCGCCGACAAGCTCAACTACGCGCGCAGCTTTAACGTGCAGCAGCAGAATATGGACCCCATCACCGGACACCGCTTGGTGGAGCCCTATCCCAACAGCGTCTATGTGGTACAGAACCCGCCGTCGGCGACGCTCACCACCGACGAGATGGACGAGGTGGCCGAGCTCCCCTACGCACGCGATTGGCATCCCGATTACGATGCGGCGGGCGGCGTGCCGGCCTTTGCCGAGATCAAGTTTTCGATCAGCTCCAACCGCGGGTGCTTTGGCGAGTGCTCGTTTTGCGCGCTGACCTTCCACCAGGGTCGCGTGCTGCAGATGCGCAGCCACGACTCGATCATGCGCGAGGCCGAGCTGCTCACGCGCGATCCCGAGTTTAAGGGCTACATCAACGACGTGGGCGGACCGACGGCCAACTTTAGCCGCCCGGCCTGCGACAAGCAGCTCAAACACGGCGTGTGCAAGAACAAGCGCTGTCTGTGGCCGAGCGTGTGCAAGAACATGGTGGTCGACGAGAGTGGCTACACGCAGCTGCTGCGCGACCTGCGCCAGCTGCCGGGCGTCAAGAAGGTCTTTGTCCGCAGCGGCATCCGTTTTGACTACACCATGGCCGATGCCTCGGACGAGTTTTTGCGCGAGCTGCTGGAGCACCATGTCTCGGGCCAGCTACGTGTGGCACCCGAGCACGTGAGCGACGCGGTGCTCTCCGTAATGGGCAAGCCGAGCCGCACCGTCTACGATGCGTTCTGTCGCAAATTCGAGCGCTTGAACCGTGAATACGGCCTTAAGCAGTACGTGGTGCCGTATCTGATCTCGAGCCACCCCGGTTCAACCATGAAGGAAGCCGTGGACCTTGCCGAAGCCGTGCGCGACATGGGCTATATGCCCGAGCAAGTGCAGGACTTCTACCCCACCCCGTCCACCATGTCGACCTGCATGTACTACACCGGCGTGGACCCGCGCACCATGGAGCCGATCTATGTGGCGCGCGACCCGCACGAGAAGGCCATGCAGCGCGCGCTCATCCAGTATCGCAAGCCCGAGAACTACAAGCTTGTGCGCGAGGCATTGGAAAAGGCCGGGCGTCGTGACCTGATCGGCTACACCAAGCATTGCCTGATCCGTCCCGTACCGCCGCGCCCGGGCGAGACGTCTGCTGGCGGCGGACATGGGACCGGCAAGAAGGGCGGCAAGGCCCACGGTAGCGCCGCCGGCAAGGGACCCAAGGGTAGCAAGGGCCACGGCGGCATGTCGCGTGCGCAAAACACCGCAGGCCGCAACCGCGCGGCCCAGGGGCGTCAGGGCGCCAACGGAGGCGGACGCCGCAATTAGCGCGGGAATGCGGTAGATGTGGTCGCAGCGCTCTGCTGGCACGCTTGGCGCAGCGAGCGCATTGCCTCCACCAGGATCACGCCGGCGATCGCGACCGTGATTATCACGTCGAGCGGCGTGTCCACAAACCACAGCAACGTCATCAAATACGACCCGGCGTTAAAGGCAAAATGCAGCAGGATCGTGTAGCGAAGCTTTCCGGTGGCCACGAGCACCCAGCCAAAGACCAGACCGGCGGCGCCGGCGTAGCAGCCCTGCACCCAGTTCATATGCATAAAGCCAAAAATGGCCGCCTGCAGCACAATCGCCGCGGCAATGCCTCGCTTGTCCGGCGCCGCCCAGGGCACCATGGCGGCGTCTTGCGCCCGCGCGCGACGCCGGCGCTTCCAGAGCGGACGGCACTGCGGGTTAAACGCTCGGAGCGAAAACTCAAAAATGATACCGCGCACCAGCAGTTCCTCACAAAACGGAGCGCCGAGCACCGTAGTCAGGACGGCCAGGTAGCTCGTGTCGCCCATGCCCGTCTCCTCGACAAGTTCGCTGTAATCAGCCGCCGCCTCGGGCAGCAATGACAGTACGGCGTCGGTCACGTAGCCAACGACCACCTGCAGGGCAAGGCCGATCACGATAACGCAGGCGATGCGCCTCCACGCTTTGCCTGCTCCCCCGCCAAGCGGGCGCTCGCCCTGCCAGCGCACCATAAACGAGCGCGGCCACAGATAACGCCACCACAGCAGCGCCATCAAAAACGACGCCATCTGCGCGGCAGCCTGAAGCAATTGAATATCGAGGCCATCAATCGAAAAGCCCATGAACACCGACGCGACACCCAAAGCGGAAAACAAAACCACGCTCAAGGCAATATCTGCCGCGACAACGCCTAAACAAGCAAGTGTCCACACCAACGCGTTGAGCATGCCAGCCTCCTCAAGAACCGTTCCCTAGTTCTACCACAAACTGGCAAAACGCTGATCCCTTGGGGGCGGAGGAAAACGGATCATTTTGTTGTCGAGCTAGAACTTGTGATGGCTTCTAAAGCGCAATGACATCCGAGATATCGAGCACCTGAGCATCAGCGACGTCGTGCGAGGCAAGCAGGAGCATGCGACCGTCGAGCAGGTCGAGCACAGCCTCGGCCGTCGCATCGCGCGCGGAGGCGTCCAGGCCGGTAAAGGGCTCATCCAGAATGACGGCACAGCCGCCACACAGCAGGGCGCGGGCGATCTCGACACGACGGCGCTGCCCGCCCGAAAGCTCGGCCACGCGAACATGCACGTCGATTCCCGGCACCAACCGGCGCAGCAAGGCCGTAGCGCTCGAAGCATCCACGCGCGCATCGGCACACACCAGCACGTTATCCAAAGCCGAGGCGCCCTCTACCAGGCGCGCATCCTGAAACACCATCGAGCACGGCGCGCACTCCCCCGCCGCCAGGGCGAGCAGCGTCGACTTGCCCGTGCCCGAAGCGCCCATCACACAGATACGCCCACCCGCGGGCACGTTGAGCACCAGACCATCCAGCGCCGGCGCCCAGGGCGCGCGATCGCCCACGGCAAGCGCAAACTCCGCTGCAGCGCCATCGCTCGCAGCCCCCGCACGCCCGCGAGCGCCGCGCCCATGCGCCCGCACGGCCACACGCCATGCCACGGAACCCGAAACCCGCAGCAGCCACACCAGCACGCGCTCGCACGCCCACGAGGCAGCAACGACCAGCACGGTCCACGCCAGCAGGTCCGCCGTCTCGATCAAAAGCTTCGCCTGATAGATGCGTTCGCCCACGGTGCCCGTCGCCATGCCGATGAGTTCCGCCGCCACGCCGGCCTTCCAGCTCATGCCGATCACGGCACGCGCACACGAAAGCACAAACGGCAGGACCTCGCGCCAGGTATGGGCGCAAAACAGACGCCAACCCCGCACGCCATGCAGACGAAACATCTGCTCCAGCGGCTGATCAACCCGCGTCAAACCCTCGGCCAGCGAAAAATACACGCCCGGCAGCGCCATCAAAAAGACCGCGGCGATGCTCACGCGCGCCGATCCCAGCCAAATGAGCAGCAGGACCACCACGCAGGCAACCGGCGTCGCCTTTACAAACGAAAGCGCCGGCGCCACCAAGCGCGCAAACGCCCGCGAGCGCGACGAAATTCCGGCCAGCAAACCACCGCACACCGCAGCAAGCGCCAAACCGCCTAGAATCCGCGCACCCGAGCCCGCCAGAATCGCCCACGTGCCGGCATCGCACGCCAGCCGCAGCAACGCCACCACAACAGCGCCCGGCCCCGGCAAAATCAACGGCTGCGCCACGAGACCCGCCACCAGCACCCACACGGCAAGCCAAAAGGCGGCGACGGCACCTGCTGCCGCCACCGCCTTCATACGCTCTGCCATTTGTCGAGCAAACGCACGCACGGGCTACTCCATGTAGTAGAAATCATCAGCCGGGAGCTTGCCGCCCACGGCGCTCGCATCCGCATCGGCCAGCACCTGCAGGTACCCACCGAGCGCCGCCTTCATATCTTTCCCCGTCTGGCATACAAGCATGCACCCGGGAATCGCCTTTTCGGCAATCGCGGCGTTATCGACGATACCCGCATCGACCACGGCCTGCGCCCAGTCTGCCGGTGCCGCGTTCACGGCCTCAACGCTCGCCGCATGGCAGCTCAGGAATTCCGCCACGGCATCGGGATGCTCCTCGGCAAAGGCCCGACGCACCACGGTCACGCCCGCCAGCAGGCGCGAGCCCGTCTCGCCCGCCAGCTCATCCCACACATCGGTCAGACTTACCGGCGCCGACAGCTTGCCTTCGCTCTTTGCGATGGCAGCGGTCTTGAACGGCTCGGGCAGCACGCCCACGGCAGACGGATCGGCAAGCAGCGCCGACAGCACCTCGGTGGGCTCGCTCTTAAACTCAAGCGCCACCTGGCCGGTCAGGCCCGCGCGCTCCAGCAGGTAGTTCATGACGTACTCCGGTGTGGTGCCCTTGCCCGTCATGTAGACGGTACGACCCGCCAGATCGCCAAACGAGGTAACGTCCGCGTTACCCGTCACCACGCTCAGCACGCCCAGCGTGTTGATGTCGATGACCTGCACCGCACCCTCGGTCTTGTTGTAGAGCACGCTCGCCACGTTGGCGGGCACTAGGGCGATATCGACATCGCCCTGAATCACCTTGGGCACAATCTCGTCGGCTGCGGCGCTGATCGCAAAGTCGAACTCGTTGTCCGTGGCACCGTCGGCCGCCCGGTCCATAAACTGCACCAGACCGATCGACGTCGGACCCTTGAGCGAGGCGACGTGCACCTCAACCGGCTCGGCAGCGGCACCGTCAGCGGCAGACCCGGCAGCCG
>URDZ01000120.1:0-5241 GCA_900546725.1 uncultured Collinsella sp.
GGAGCCGGGCCTTGGTCGCCAGAATGGCGGAACCAACTACTCCACGGTAACGCTCTTTGCCAGGTTGCGGGGCTGGTCGACGTCGCAGCCGCGCAGGATGGCAACCTCGCGGGCGAGCAGCTGCAGCGGGACGCTCGCCGTGATGGGGCTGAACACGTCGCGGACGGCCGGCACGCGAATGATGCAGTCGGCAATCTTGTTGATTTCCTCGTCGCCCTCGGTAGCAACGACGATGACCTTGGCGCCGCGCGCCTTGCACTCCATGAGGTTCGACACGGTCTTGTCGTAGGTGGCACTCTTGGTGGCCACGGCGATGACAGGGAAGCCCGGGTCGATCAAGGCAATGGGGCCGTGCTTCATCTCGCCGGCGGCGTAGGCCTCGGCGTGCAGGTAGCTGACCTCTTTGAGCTTAAGCGCGCCCTCGTAGGAAATAGCGGCACCCATGCCACGGCCCACGAACAGCGCCGACTGCGCGTCCTTGCACAGCAGGGCGGCCTCATGAACGGCCTCGGTTTGGGTATCCAAAATCCACTGGATCTGCTCGGCCGTATCGGAAAGCTCGCGGAACAGCATGCGCGCCTGCTTGGTGGTCAAGCGGTACTTGACCTGCGCCAGCAGCAGGGCCAAAAGCGTAAGGCTCACGACCTGGCCGATGAAGCTCTTGGTCGAGGCGACCGCGATCTCCTTGTTGGCCTTGGTGTAGATGACGCCGTCGCTCTCACGCGCCACGGGGCTGCCCACCACGTTGGTGATGCCGAAGACCTTGGCACCCTTGATGCGCGCGTCGCGAATGGCGGCAAGGGTATCGGCCGTCTCGCCCGACTGGGACACGGCCACGACGAGCGTCGTCGGCGTGATGATGGGGTTGCGATAGCGGAACTCGCTGGCCGCCTCCACCTCGGTGGGGATGCGAGCCCAGCCCTCAATGAGATTCTTGGCAATGAGGCCAGCGTGATAGCTGGTGCCGCAAGCGATCACGTAGACGCGGTCGATGTCGTTGAGTTCCTCGAGCGAAAGGCCCAGCTCGTCGATGTCGAGCTCGCCGGCCGGCGTCATACGACCAACCAGCGTGTCGCGCACAACGCGCGGCTGCTCGTGAATCTCCTTGAGCATAAAGTCGGGATAACCGCCCTTTTCTGCCATGTCCAGGTCCCAGTCGATGTGGGTGACCTTGGGCTCGATAACGTTGCCGGCCTCGTCGGTGTACTCGACGCCTGCGGGCGTGAGCTTGGCAAACTGACCGTCCTCGAGCACCACGACATCGCGGGTGGCGTCGATGAGCGCGATGACATCGGAAGCAACATAGGAGCCGGTTTCGCCCACACCGACTACGATCGGGGAATCCTTGCGGGCCACGGCGATCACGCCGGGCTCGTCAGCGCACACGGCGGCCAGACCATAGGCACCGACCACGTGGGTGCAAGCCTCGCGCACGGAGGCCATCAGGTCGTGCGTCTCGGCATAGGCCTCTTCGATCAGATGCGCGAAGACCTCGGTATCGGTCTCGCTCTTAAAGTGGTGGCCGCGACCCTCCAACTCTTCGCGCAGCTCGGCGAAGTTCTCGATGATGCCGTTGTGGACGATGGCGATACGACCGTCGCAGCTGGTGTGGGGGTGAGCGTTAACGACGGAGGGCTTGCCGTGGGTGGCCCAACGGGTGTGGCCGATACCGCAGGTAGCGTCGCTGTCGATATTGGAAAGCTCGCTCTCCAAGCCCGCGACCTTACCCACGCGGCGGATGACATCGAGGTGCGCCGCGGCGCCCTCGCCCACCTCGAGCGCGACGCCCGAGGAGTCATAGCCGCGATACTCCATACGCTTGAGGCCCGTGACCAGGATGTTCTTTGCAATATCAGAGCCGGTGTAGCCGACAATTCCGCACATAGGATAAATCCCTTCGTCCGCTTGACTGCAAAACGTCCACGCACAGGGGGCGCTGAGACGCATAACGTTCGAGTATTGTACTCACGCAAACGCAAGCTGATATACCAGAGGTGGTATCTCAACTTAGATACCACTCGATGCACACACGTCCAGCCGGTCCAAACCACCACAAAGGTACCTGCCCCCTTCGTGGTGGTCGCGCTGGCAACGGCGTTTCCCCAGATAAACCTGCCAAAATAAACCTGTCCCTTTTTGGTAGGTTTGGGATGCTACAATCTGGCTTGTACTTGAAACGCATCAAAGGGGCCGCTATGGCAAAGGTAAAAATCAGCGACGTCGCGCGCGAGGCCGGGGTTTCGTTGGGCACGGTTTCCAACGCGCTCAACCACCCCGAAAAGCTGCGCCCCGAGACCCTCAAGCTCATCAACGAGACCATCAATCGCCTTGGCTACCTGCCCAACCAAAGCGCCCGTCAGCTCGCGGGCGGCGCCACCAAGTCCTTTGGCCTGGTGCTCCCCCGTCTCGATCACGGCTTTTCGCTCCAAATCGCCAGCGGCGCCCACAACGAGGCCCGCAAGCACGGCTACGACTTGCTCATCGCCAACGCCGATAACGACGATATTCTCGAGGATCATTACCTGCGCTACTTTATGGGCACCCAGATGTCCGGCGTCATGGTTCAGCCCATGGCATCCCCCGACTGGCACCCCGCCATGACCAAGATGCCCGTGCCGATCGTCCATCTGGACATCCATTGCTCCGAGCCCGGCTACTACGTAGCGGCCGACAATGAGGCCCAGGGTCGCATCATTGCCGAACTTGCCATCGCCCGCGGCGCGCACCATATTGTCGTCGTCGGCCGAGCAGCATTTATGCAACTCACCCTGCGCGTCCTTGGCATTCATAAGGCGCTCGCCCTGCACCCCGATATCAAGATCGAAGTCATCGACGCCGGCGAATGGAATACCGCTGCCGACGGCTACGGCATCGGTGCCCAAATCGCCGAGCGCCCCGCGGACGAACGTCCCGATTTTGTCGTCGGCCTGACCGATGTGTTGGCCTCGGGCGTCGTTTCGGCACTGGTCGACAAGGGCATCTCTGTCCCCGGGCAAGTACGCGTAGCAGGCTGCGATGGCAACCCGCTCGCCTGGAGCGGATCGGTCCCGCTCACTACGGTAGCGCCCCCGGGCTACGAGATTGGCCGCAAGGGTGTCCAACTGCTGATGGAGCAAATCGAGAACAAGGCCCCGGCAAAGATCAAGCATATCCGTGTCGGCTCCGCAGCGCGTACCGTCACCGCAGTCGCCGCCGAGGATATCAACCGCCAAGAACTGGTACGTCCGTTCCTACTGGAACGCGCCAGCACCCAGGCAAGCAGCCAGACCGACGCCACGGCCATCAACCTCGGTGCGTATCTATAGCACGCCCGCGAGTATGCTAAGTCGCCGCTTAAGCAAAAGGGGCCCGACCATTGCCGGACCCCTTTTGCTTAAGCGCAAACGTGAGCAATCGCTCGTTTCAACGCCGCAATTTTCTAGCGCACAGTCTTGATTGCCGCCGCCAGGTCGAACAGCGTATCGAGCACGGCCTCGCAGCCATCCACCACGTCCTGCGGCAGCGGCACGATATCGGGGACGGCGAAGACATGGCATCCGGCCGTGATGCCCGAGACGCAGCCGTTGCGCGAATCCTCGACCACGGCACATTCCTCGGGAGCAAAGCCCGCGCGCTCGCAGGCGAGCAGATACATCTCGGGGTCGGGCTTGCCGTGCACGACGTCCTCGCCACACGTTACCGTTTCAAACTTGCCAAAAAGACCGACCATCTTAAGGTTGCGCTCGGCCGTAACGAGGCGCGACGACGTCGCTAGACCCACGTGATAGCCCGCAGCCAGCAGCTCGTCTAGGCACTCGGCGGCACCGGCCTTAAGTTCCAGTTCGGTCTTGACCATCTCGTCGCGAATCTCCTTGTGGCGACGATAGATCGCCTCGGTGGTTTCATGGCTGCCGTAATGCTCATCAAGGATGTCCATAACATCGGGCAGCGTGCGGCCGATAAACTGATGGATCAGCGCTTCATCAATCGCGAGCCCCAGCTCAGCGGCGCCTGCCTTCCAGGCCTTAATCCCCAAACGCTCGGTATCGACCAGCGTTCCATCCATGTCAAAAATAACAGCCTTGATCATATCGGTCCCCCATCGACTCTCGCTGTCGCATTGCCGCAACTCTACCGCATTTGGCAACTTGTATATAACGTATATACCATATTGCACTTTCGTTACACAGATAGAAGTCTTATGGCAAGTAACGCATTAGGATTATAGTTTTCGATCGAGTACTCAACGATAAGGAACGTTTCATGATTTTAGACACCACGGCACCCGCAGAGGAGCTTCAAGACAAGCTATCGGCGCTCGAACAGCTGCTTTTGGCATACGGGCGCGTGGCCATCGGGTTTTCCGGCGGCGTTGACAGCAGCTTTTTGGCCGCCGTGTGCGCCCGCATCATGCCTACCAATACCCTCCTCATCCATCTCACCACGCCGCTCATCGGCACGCCCGAACAGACTTCGTTTGAGCAGTCCGTTGATGGACAGGCCAATGAGGGGCCGCATTTTAAGCTCCCCGTGCTCAATCTTTCGGTGGATCAGCTGCAGCTCCCCCAAGTAGCCTGCAACGATGCTAATCGCTGCTACCACTGCAAGCACGCCGGCTTTACCGCCATCGTCAACCACGCCAAGTCGCTCGGCTTTCCCACCGTCATCGATGGCAGCAATGCAAGCGATCGCGGTGACTACCGCCCCGGCATGCGTGCGGCAGAAGAGCTCGGCGTACGCTCCCCTCTCATGGAGGTCGGCTTTACCAAGGACGAAGAGCGCGAGCTGCTGCGCGCATGGGGCTATCCCGTTTGGAACCTGCCGGCGGGAGCATGTCTTGCCACCCGCGTCCCCACGGGCGAGGAGCTTACGCGCGAGAAGGTCGATTTGATCCGCACCTGCGAGGACTACCTGCACGATCTTGACCTGGCACAGGTACGCGCGCGCTTGGTCGGCGGCTGCATGCATATCGAGGCCGCACCCGCAGATGTCGCCAAGATTGCCGCGCTCGGCGGCACCGCCGTCGATGCCGAGGGCAAGACCCCGCTGCCCGCCGCCATCGAGTCCGCGCTGCGCGGGCTGGGCTGCGACCATATCTCCCCCGAGGTCACCCCCTACATTCACGGCAACATGAACCTTTAGGTTACGCCGTTTTACAAACGGCGTAACTGCTCGGCGCTGCGCGGGCTCCGGACACGGCAATCTGACGTTCAACTTCAAGGGCGCGACCAAAAGGTCAGCGCCCGCTTGTTTCACGTCACC
>URDZ01000121.1:0-5104 GCA_900546725.1 uncultured Collinsella sp.
ATTGACCTTCTGGTCATGCCGCCGAAGTTGAAAGGCAGATTGCCGCTCTGGCGGGCTTGCAGCGTCGAGCAGTTGCGGCGTTTGGTAAAACGCCGCAACGAACTAGCTCAGCATTGCATCCATCATCTCGGAGTTGACGGAGTCGTCGGCAGACCACTCGCCGTCGTCGTTGCAGGTGTACTTGAAGATAACCGTGGTCTTCCTGGGCTCGGTGGCCTTGGTCACATCGACCATAACCTGACCGGCCATCTTGTACAGCTCGTCATCGGAAGGAACCGTATCAAGCGCGGCGACCTTCTCCTGATACTGGGTGGAGAAGTCCTCGACGATCTTGTTCATAGACTTGCAGGTGATAGAGACCTCGGCGGTCGCGACACCCTTGTCCTCGTCGACCGTCACGTCGCCGATCTTGTAGTCAAAGCCCTCGAGATAGGTCTTGGCATACTCCTTGGGATCGATACCCAGCTGCTCGAACTCGTCGCCCGAAGCCTCCTCCAGACCAGAAAGGAAGTCGTCGCCACCGTTCTTGACCTCGTCAAACTGCGTCGTAAGATCCTCGGTGATGAGCTCCTCAACCGAGGGGCCTCCGCAGCCGGAAAGCACGACCACACATGCAACCAAAACGGCCATGAGGGGCGCAAGCAGCAGCTTCTTTTTCATGATGTTCCTCCCAATGAGCGGCACCGCGCTTCCCAAACGCGGCGCACGTTGTGATAGTAAGCACATACTATCCACTTATGAACACCCTCGGCAGCACGAAGGCGCGGTCGGTTCGTTTTAGCGTCCGAACGGTTTGCAAGCCCGCCCAACGCACAATAAAACGCTCCCCTGCGGTGCAATAAAAAAGGGTGGCCGGACAATCCGACCACCCTTAGACATTATGCGATGCCGCGATTTACTTGCGGACAACCTTGACGATAGCATCGCCGGCAGCGACGGCGGAGTCGGCCTCGACGGCAAGCTCGACGTCGGCAAACTCGGCGGTGTTGGACACAGCCACGACGACGCAGTCCTTGTAACCGGCAGCGGCGATCTTGGCGCGGTCGATCTTGAGCATGGGCTGGCCGGCCTTCACGACATCGTCAGCCTTGACGAAGCCCTCGAAGCCGTCGCCGTTCATGTTGACGGTATCGACGCCAACGTGCACCAAAACCTCGATGCCGCTATCGGACTGCAAGCCCACAGCGTGACCCATGGTGACGGTCACCTTGCCGTCGCAGGGGGCATAGACCAGATCGTCCTCGGGCCACACGGCGCAGCCCTTGCCCAGAACCTCGCCACCAAAGACGGGATCGGGCACGTCGGCCATCTTGATGACCTTACCCTTGACGGGCGAGCACAGCACGTCGGCGCCGGCAGAAGCAGAGATGGAGGCCGGAGCAGCGGCAGCCGCGGGCTCAGCCTTCTTCTTGAACATGTCAAACAGACCCATACGTTTTCTCCTCTTGATTAAGCGCAACGTTGTGCGCATGCCTACGGTAATTATAGTGTCATTTGATCTAAAAGCTATGGTGAGGACTCGAATCGCGAACCCCTCCAAAGCCTATGCTCCAGCGGCACTCATTTTGACAATTATCCCTCGATAAGACCCAGGTGCACAAAGGCGTTCCAGATGCCGTCGTCGACGACGTCGGTGGTCACGTAATCGGCCGCCGCCTTGCACTCGTCGCCGCCCGACCCCATGGCCACGCTCGTGGCACACGCCTCGAACATAGGAATGTCGATCTTGGCGTCGCCGAAGGCGATCGTGTCGGCACGGTCGGCGCCCAGGTGCTCGAGCAGCGTGTTGACGGCGTGCGCCTTGGTAATACCGCGCACACCCATGTCGCCAAAGAGCGCCGTCTCGCCCGCGCCACCCCAGGTGTGGCACTCAAGGTCGGGGAACTCCTCGATGCTATCCAGGTGGTCTTGATAGCTCGACAGGATAAAGCTCACCTTGTTGAGGTCGTCGCGGTAGAGTGGCGCGCCGTAGACCATGCCGTGCATGACGTCGTCGGTCTCGAGCTCGTCGGCGCCCTCCACGCCCTTACGACCCATATAGGTCTGCAGCACCGGGCGCGCAGCTTCGCGGAAGTTTTCACTCGCGAACAGGCCGTTGTTGCTCTCGAGGTAGAACTCGAGGCCGCGACCGTGTAGCCAGTCGACAATGTGACGGCACTGGTCGGCGGTGATGAGCTGGTGCATGACCACCTCGCCCGCCGACTCGACATAGGAGCCGTTGCCGCCGAGCATGCCGTCAAAGCCGATAGCCTCGAGCTCGGGCGGTACCTCGGCCTTGCTGCGACCCGTACACATATAGGCCAGGTGCCCATTGGCGCGGGCGGCCTGGATGGCAGCCACGCAGGACGCGGGGATATTGTTCTCGTAGTCGGTGATCGTGCCGTCGACATCAAGGAACAAAATCTTACGAGCGGACATGATGGATTCCCTTACTCCAGACCTTCCGTGCCGTTGGACTTGATGATCCTCTGATATGCGTAGAAGCTGTCCTTGCGGCGGCGCTCGTAGGTGCCGGTGCCGTCGTCGTACTTATCGACGTGGATGAAGCCGTAGCGCTTGCGCATCTCGCCGGTGCCGGCGGACACCAGGTCGATGGGGCCCCACCAGGTGTAGGCGATCAGGTCAACACCATCGGCGACGGCCTCGCCCATGGCCTTGATGTGGCTCTGCAGATAGGCGATGCGGTACGGATCGTGAATGGAGCCGTCCTCCTCGACCTCGTCGTAAGCGCCCATGCCGTTCTCGACCACCATCAGCGGAATCTCGTAGCGGGCGTAGATCTCGTTGAGGGCGATACGCAGGCCCAGCGGGTCGATCTGCCAACCCCAGTCGGTGGACTCCAGGTAGGGGTTCTTGCCGCCAAAGGTCATGTTGCCCTCGGTCATCTCGTGGTCCTTGTGGGTGCCCACGGTACCGGACATGTAGTAGCTAAAGGTGTAGAAGTCGACCTTGCCGTCGGCGATATCCTGCAGGTCGCCGTCCTCCATCGCGAGCTCGACGTCGTTCCCGGCCCAGAAGCGCTTGGCGTAGAACGGGTACTTGCCGCGCACCTGCACGTCGGAACAGTACCAGTTCATGGAGTTCATCTGCTGCTGGGTGGCGAACACATCGACCGGATCGCACGTGGCGGCGTAGGAGAGGATGAAGCAATCCATGTTGCCCATCTTGAACTGCGGATAGTGCTCGTGGGCGTAGCGCACGACGCGGCCGCTGGCCACGAACTGGTGATGCAGGGCCTGGAAGCGCTGCTGGGCGGTGGTCTTGATGGCGCTCGCCGGGCCCTCGAATCCCTGGATCAGGCCGGTCTCCATCATGGCGCCCATGTCCATGGTGCCGCAGTTGATCTCGTTGAAGGTCAGCCAGAACTTCACCTTGTCCTGATAGCGGTCAAAGACGGTCTGGCAATACTTCTCAAAGAAGCCGATGAGCTCGCGGCTTGCCCAGCCGTTGTACTTCTCGACCAGGTGATAGGGCATCTCGTAGTGCGAGAGGGTCACGAGCGGCTCGATGTTGTGAGCGCGCAGGCAGTCGAAAACGCGGTCGTAGAAGGCGAGGCCGGCCTCGTTGGGCTCGGCATCGTCGCCGTTGGGGAAGATTCGGCTCCAAGAGATGGACATGCGGAACATGTTGAAGCCCATCTCGGCGAACAGCGCGATATCCTCCTCGTAGTGATGGTAGAAGTCGATGCCGTCATGGTTGGGGTAGAAGCGGTTGGGGTCGATGTCGATCGTGATCTGACGCGGCTCCTTATAGCTGCCGCCCAGGAAGTGGTCGTCGACGGAAGCGCCGCGGCCGTCCACGTTCCAAGCGCCCTCAAACTGGTTGGCGGCGGTGGCGCCACCCCAATAGAAACCCTCGGGGAACTTGATGTTTGCCATGAGCATCTCCTTTGCATTGTGGGTCGATAAGCTGAGTATCGCCCACACGCAAGGCGAGCGGCGGCGCGCGCACCAAACCCGACACTTCTTTTCGCGACAGCGCCCTGCCGCCATCCCGCCCCTGACACTTCCTGATACCTGCCAAAAAGTGTCAAAATAAACCTGTCCCTTTTTGGTCGGTTTAGCGAGCACGGGAGTTCGAATGGATATCAAACGCAAGATTTCCGAGGCACAGGGCCTTACCCCTACCGAGCAGCAGCTCGGCATCTCGGCCCTTGCCATGGGCGAGGACATCCGCGGGCTATCTATTAAGGAATTCGCCGCGCGCGCCAACGTTTCGGTCGCGAGCGTGCACCGCTTCTGCAAAAAGCTCGGCCTCGAGGGCTTTAAGGACCTCAAGGTCGAGCTCATCCGCCCGGCAACCGAGGCGGGCAACCGGCGCGACGTGGACATCAACTTTCCCTTCGACGCCACCTCCACACCCGCGCAGGTCATGGAGCGCATGGAAGGGCTCTACCAGACCACGCTGGCCGAGACGCAGGAGCTGCTCGATCCCGCGCAGCTCGACCACGCCGCCAAGCTCATCATGCGCGCCGATACCGTGGACATCTACACGGGTTCGCACAACCTCTATCCAGCGGGAATGTTCCGCGACCGCCTGCTCTCAGCCGGCAAAAGCGCGACGTGCTACAGCAACATCGAGGCCCAGATGCGGACGGCACTCGCCTCGAGCCCCAGTCATGCAGCGATCGTCATCTCCTACAGCGGCCTTGCGCTCAACCTTAAGGAAATTCTGCCGGTTCTCAGCGGTCGGCATGTTCCGGTCACCGTCATTGGCACGCCATACTGCGCACGCTTGCATCCCGGCTTTGCCGCCTACCTTACGGTGAGTGATCACGAGAGCATGACGCACCGCATCACGCAGTTTGCCAGCCATATCGCCGTGCAATATGTGCTCGATTCGCTCTACAGCAGCTACTTCGCCAAAGACTACGCCCGCTGCTCCGAGTTCCTAGAGCGCTTGTTCCCCTACACCCGCCTGCCAGGGCTTAAGTAGCAACGAGCGAGGATTTTCGGACGTCTATCTAACGAGGGTGGATAATCTCCCGCTTTGAGCCCGCGCACAGGCCAAAAACGGGAGATTATCCACGCTTGTTCTTGGTGCGATGACTAGTCGTTTAAGAACGTCCATTACAGTCGAAATTGTCAGCCCGGGACCGTCTCGG
>URDZ01000122.1:0-4745 GCA_900546725.1 uncultured Collinsella sp.
CATCCTCTGGACCGTGTCCCGCTCGTGCCTGGTGAGCCTGCCGTAGGCCCTCGGGGCCGCCTCCGCGGAACCCTTCTTCCTCTTTCCGGACATGCCGTCCTCCGATCTCCCGGGGCCGGCCGATCCGGCCCTCAGGGTATCGGGTTCCCACATTCATCCGTACATGTGCGGATGAATGTGGGAGGTGTTCGGATAAAGTTGATAATCAAGGCCAATGACTAGGTCGGAAAATTTCTTAAAAAAGTTCTTGCCCTTCGTCCAATCGTCCGTATAATAAACTTCGTTGCTTGAGAGCACGCACCTATTCCTCGGTAGCTCAATGGTAGAGCACGCGGCTGTTAACCGCGCTGTTGTAGGTTCGAGTCCTACCCGGGGAGCCAGGTTGTAAAACCCGTCGCTTATGCGGCGGGTTTTTTCATGCCGCGATCGCCGTTCGCGAACGTTACCGTATCAACATTTCGTGTCGAGGATGTAATCCCGAGGCCCGCCACCTCAACATGGCGCGGTCGTTGTAGAATATTGCAATGATTGCTCCCACGACATGGTGCCGCGAGCACCAAGAAAAGGAGATTCTTGTGTCTGAGACCATTAACGGCAGCCTGAGCGTCTCGAACGACGTTATTGCCGATATTGCCGGTTATGCCGCGATGACGTGCTATGGCGTCGTCGGTATGGCTGAGCAGCTCCAGGGCGCCGAGAGCGTGCGCCTGCTTGCCGGTCAGCGCCTCCGCAAGGGCGTGCTTGTCTCCGCCGACGAGAACGGCCTTACGGTCGATCTTCACGTCGTGCTCGAGAACGGCGTCAACATGAAGTCTGTCTGCCACAATCTTTCGAGCTCCGTTGCCTTCACTCTGCAGGAGATCGCCCAGATCGATCCCGCCAGCCTTAAGATCGGCATCCATATCGACGCGCTCAAGAGCCGTCTGAACTAGCATCCGAAAACGGAGATTCAAATACCCATGATTGCAAAGACCATTCGCACCTGTTTTCCGATCGCTGCGGCTGCCGTTTCCGACAAGGCCGAGGAGATCAACAAGCTCAACGTCTTCCCCGTACCCGACGGCGACACCGGCACCAACATGTCGCTCACGCTCGCCTCGGTGACCAAGGAGCTTTCTGCTCTTCCTGCCGACGCCGACATGGAAGCCATCGCCGGCGCCATCACCCACGGCTCCCTCATGGGTGCCCGCGGCAACTCCGGCGTCATCACGTCGCAGATCCTACGCGGCGTGGCCGAGGGTCTCGTTTCTGCCGACGAGCCTATTACGTCCGCCAATATTGCCTTCGCCTTCCGTCGTGCCGTCAAGGTCGCCTTCCAGGCTGTCCGCAAGCCCATCGAGGGCACGATCCTCACGGTCCTGCGCGATGTCTCGACCAAGGCAGACGAGTGCGAGAAGAAGAAGTTCTCTGCCGAGGATGCGCTCGACGCCATCGTCGTCGAGGCCTACCAGTCCGTCGCCCGCACGCCCGACCTGCTGCCCGTTCTGAAGGAGAACGGCGTGGTCGACTCCGGCGCCTTTGGCTTTGCCATCTTCCTTGAGAACTTCGTGGCCGCAGCACTTGGCCGCAGCACCGTTGTCGAGGATTTCTCCGCTACGTTTGATTCCGCTGGCTCTGCCCGCGACGCGGCCCTCGGTCGCGTTGAGATCGAGGCCAACGATGACTGGGAGGGCTCGGAGTTCCGCTACTGCAACGAGTTCCTCTTTAAGGCCGACGCCCCGTTTGACGAGGACGAGTGCCTTAAGTTCCTGGGCTCCATGGGTGACTGCGAGCTGCTCGTGGGTGCCTACCCCGACTATAAGATTCATGTGCACTCCAACACCCCCAACCTGGTGCTCGAGCACATGCTGCAGCTCGGTCAGATCTATGAGGTCTTTATCCACAACATGGAGATGGAGGCCCACGACCGTACCGCCAAGATTCACGAGGACCAGGAGAAGGCCGCCGAGCCCGAGAAGGCCCTGGGCTTTGTCGCCGTTGCCGCTGGGTCCGGCGAGGCAGACATCCTCAAGTCTCTCGGCGTCGACGTAATCGTGTCGGGTGGTCAGACCATGAACCCCTCGACTGCAGACCTGCTGGGCGCCGTCGACCAGGTCAACGCGACCTCGGTCATCATCCTGCCCAATAACGGCAACATCCGCATGGCCGCCGAGGCCGCTGCCTCAGCCTGCACCGACAAGAAGGTCGCCGTCGTTCCCACCAAGACCGTTCCCCAGGCGTTTTCCGCGCTGTTCGCCGTCCTGCCCGATTCCGAGCTCGAGGACGCCGTCGCCGCTATGGTCGACGCCATCAGCGAGGTTCGCGATGGCGAGGTCACCCGCGCCGTGCGCGACTCCAGCGCCTCCGACGGCTCGCCGATTCACTCCGGTGACGTCATGGGCATCATTGCCGGCTCCATCGATGTGGTCGGCTCCGACGTGAAGCAGGTCACGCTCGATTGCATCAACCGCATGCAGGAGGAAGAGGAGGGTGACGCGCTGACGATTCTGGCCGGCGAGGAACTGTCCGATGAGGCCTTCCAGGAGATCGTCGACGCTATCGAGGAGGCTCAGCCCGATCTGGAGATTGACGCCCATCGTGGCGAGCAGCCGCTCTATCCCGTGATCTTCTCGATCGAGTAGGCAACTGCCCATGTCCGAGCTGTGCTCCGTGCCGCGCGTCTCGGAGCGCTTTGCCCAGAGCAATGCGCTCGACGAGGATATCGCGCGACTCAAATATGTTTCGGGTAAACGTGAGGAGGCCCTTCGCCGTCTGGGAATTCGGACGGTGGGGGACCTCCTTCTCCATATCCCTCATCGATACCTCGACTTTACCCGTTCGTGGTCCATCGAGATGGCGCCCATCGGTACCGTGTGCACCATCATCGCCACGGTCGACCGTATCGTCCAAAAGCAGCCTCGTCCGCGCATGCAGGTGACCGAGGTCTCACTCGTTGACGAGACGGGCGTGCTGCAAGTCGCCTTTTTCCGTCAGCCCTGGATTGCCCAGCAGCTTAAGCAGGGCGACCGCCTGGCCGTGATGGGCAAGGTTGAATTTGCCTACGGTTTTAAGCAGATGGCCTCGCCGCACTTTGAAAAGCTCGATGACGGGCGTGCTGCGGGCACTATTTTGCCGGTCCATTATGTGAGTGACGGCGTGAGCCAGGCATGGATGCGCCGCATCGTAAGCGGCGCGCTCGAGGTCGTCGGCAATCCCTTTGATCCTGTTCCGGCTCCGCTGCGCGTTAAGCGTCGCCTGATGAGCAATGCTCGTGCGCTTCGATCGATCCACTTTCCCTCGAGCATGGCTGAGCGCGATATCGCTCGCCGTCGCCTTGCTTATGAGGAGTGCCTTTACCTTCAGCTGGCGCTGCGCCTGCGCAACGATGGCGGCCTGGTCGATGTGGTGCCCTATGCCCACACCGCGGGCGAGCACCTGGTCGCGCTCAGGGAAGCCCTGCCGTTTTCGCTGAGCGAAGAGCAGGAGGCCGCGTTCCAGGATATCCTGCGCGATATGTGCGATGGCGGGCGCGTGATGAACCGCCTGCTGCTGGGCGATGTCGGTACCGGTAAGACCGCCGTTGCCGCCTGCGCGCTGGCTGTGGCTGCCGATAGCGGTACGCAGGCCTGCGTTATGGCGCCCACGGGCGTTTTGGCGCGCCAATATGCCGATAAGACCGGCCCTCTGCTCTCGCAGGCCGGCATGTCCTGGGCGCTTCTGACGGGTGCCACGCCGGCCTCAGAGCGCGAGCGGATCCATGCCCAGCTGGAATCGGGCGAGCTCGACGTCCTCTTTGGTACCCATGCGGTGCTTTCGGATAACGTTGCGTTCAAGCATCTGTCGCTTGTCGTCATCGACGAGCAGCACCGGTTTGGCGTCGGCCAACGCAACGCCCTGCGCGCGAAGGGCCCCGGTGCCGATCTGCTCGTTATGACGGCAACGCCCATCCCACGTACGCTGGCGCTTTCGGTCTACGGCGATCTGGACACGAGTATCATCCGCCATCGGCCCGTTCCTGGCGCTGGCGTGACGACACGTGTGCTCACCGAGTCGAGCCGCGACCTCGCCTATGGCGCCATCCGCGAGGCGCATGAAAAGGGTCAGCAGGCCTACGTGATTTGCCCGCTCGTGGAGCCGAGTGACTCGGCCGATGAGCTGGAGGACGTGCCCGGTATCGCCCGCGACGACGAGGGCCGCGTGACGGTCCCCGTGCCGCTGCACGATACGGCGACCGAGCTCGATCGCCTGCGTCTGGCGTTGCCTGGTCTTGCCATCGAGCGCCTTCACGGCCGTATGCCAGCGGGGGAGAAGGACCAGGTTATCGATGCCTTTAAGCGTGGCGAGATCGACGTGCTCGTCTCGACTACGGTGGTCGAGGTGGGCGTCGACGTGCCTAACGCCACCGTCATGGTCATCGAGAACGGCGAGCGCTTTGGTTTGGCTGCCCTGCACCAGCTGCGCGGTCGCGTGGGCCGTGGCAGCGTGTCGGGTACGTGCCTGGTCATGACGCACTCCAAGGGCAACGGCGGCGCATCGGCGGCGCAAGACCGTCTCCAGTCGCTCGAAAAAACTTCGGATGGTTTTACGCTTGCCCAGATGGACCTGCGTCTGCGCCACGAGGGCGAAATCCTGGGGTACCGTCAGCATGGCGGTGTGACCCTGCGCTTTGTCGACCTAGATGCCGACGAGGAGCTGATCGAGTGGGCCCATTTGGACGCGGTCGAGCTCTTGCGGTATGCTTGCACCCTTGACTCCGTGGCGACGCG
>URDZ01000123.1:0-4668 GCA_900546725.1 uncultured Collinsella sp.
CGGCTGCCAGGCGCTCGGCCAAGCGGCTGGCAAGGTAGTGTGGCATGGGCATGAGGGTCTTGGTCTCGTTGGAGGCATAACCGAACATCATGCCCTGGTCGCCGGCACCGATAAGGTCGATCGGGTCGGTGGTGGCGCCGGTCTGGGTCTCGAAGGACTCGTCAACGCCCTGGGCGATATCGGGCGACTGCTCGTGGATGAGGCTCATAACGCCGCAGGTGTCGCAGTCAAAACCGAACTTGGCACGGTTGTAGCCAATGCGGCGGATAACACCGCGGGCGATTTCCTGTACGTCGACGTAGGCCTGGGTGCGAATCTCGCCGGCGACGATGACGGTGCCGGTGGTCACGAGGGTCTCGCAGGCGCAGCGGACGTTCTCCACGTTGGCGGGCACGCCGTTGGGGGCGATGTAGCCCTGCTCCTGGAGCTCTATTTCTTTGGCGAGGATTGCGTCGAGGACGGCGTCGCTGATCTGGTCAGCGATCTTATCGGGATGACCTTCGGTCACCGACTCCGACGTAAAAACAAAGGACCCGTGTTGGGGCGGGATGGAACGAAGTTCTTCTGACATGATTGTCCTTTCAAAAACGTGTCCCGGCGACCGTTACCATTCCGCCGGGCTCTCTATGCAAGGGCACATCATAGCGCGTAAATCAAACATTCACACCCTTTCCGCACCTACTCATTGGGGACAGACTTAAATGATCGGCCTTACCTAAGTGTCGACAGGTTGCCCAAAGAATGGTCATTTAAGTCTGTCCCCAATGAGTAGGTCGGTGCCCTTTGTGCGGAGGTTGCTTTGATGCTTTATACTGGTGCGGTTAGACATCAATCCTGCAATCGAGGAGATTTCCATGGCATCAGACGTTCGCGTCCGCTTTGCACCCTCACCGACGGGCAAGCTGCACATCGGCGGCGCCCGCACCGCTATTTATAACTGGGCTTTCGCCCGCGCAAACGGCGGCACGTTCATCCTGCGCATCGACGACACCGACCCCACCCGCTCCACCGACGAGAACACGCAGATCATCCTGCGCGCCATGCGTTGGCTGGGCCTGGACTGGGACGAGGGTCCCGAGGTGGGCGGCGACTTTGGCCCCTACGCCCAGACCGAGCGCCTGGACCTGTACAAGCAGGCCGCCCAGAAGCTTTGGGACGAGGGCAAGGCATATCCCTGCTTCTGCACCAAGGAGCAGCTCGACGCCGACCGCAAGGCCGCGCAGGAGCGCAAGGACCCCTTCCAGGGCTATCAGCGCCGTTGCCGCGATCTTGATCCCGAGGAGGCCCGCCGCCGCATCGAGGCCGGCGAGTCCTACGTCCTGCGCATCAAGGTGCCCGAGGACCGCGGTGACGTCGTCATCCACGACGCCGTCCACGGCGAGGTGACCTTCGACGCCAAGGAGCTCGACGACTTTGTCATCTTCCGCTCCGATGGCACGCCCACGTACAACTTCGCGACCGTCGTCGACGACGCCATGATGAAGATCACCCATGTCATCCGTGGCGACGACCACCTATCCAACACCCCGCGCCAGGTCATGGTCTACGAGGCCCTCGGCGCGCCCGTGCCTACGTTCGCCCACATCTCTATGATCCTGGGCGCCGACGGCAAGAAGCTCTCCAAGCGCCACGGCGCCACCTCGGTGGAGGAGTACCGCGACGCCGGCTACCTGTCCGACGCCTTCGTCAACTACCTGGCGCTGCTCGGCTGGTCGCTCGACGGCGAGACCACGATCATCCCGCGTGATGTCCTGGCCAGCAAGTTCTCGCTCGATCGCATCTCCAAGAACCCGGCGACCTTCGACCCCAAGAAGCTCGATTGGGTCAACGCCGAGTACATCAATGGCATGTCCGATGCTCAGTTTGCCGACGAGATCATGGTCCCCGAGCTGCACGAAGCAGGCCTCATCGAGGGTAACGTCGAGTACGGCGAGGACTGGATTGACGCGCTTGCCGCTATCGTCAAGCCGCGCACCAAGATGCCGGCCGACGCCGTGACCGTCGCCGCTCCCATCTTCGCTACGGCCGAGACGCTCGAGTATGACGAAAAGTCCGTTAACAAGGGCCTGGCCAAGGAAGGCATGGGCGCCATTCTGGACGCCGCCAAGGCCGCGCTCGAGGGTGTTACCGAGTGGACGGCCGCGAACATCGACGCTGCGCTTGAGCCGCTGCCCGAGCAGATGGACCTTAAGAAGCGCGTGGTGTTCCAAGCTGTGCGCGTCGCCGTATGCGGCAACATGGTGAGCCCTCCGCTGGGTGAGACCATGGCGCTCGTTGGTCGCGACGACTGCCTGGCGCGCATCGATCGCGCCCGCACGATGGCGCTGTAATCGCTGCGCAAACGTATGTATCCGAGCCCCGTTCACTCAGAGCGGGGCTCTTGTTTCTGTAGACGTATGGGATGGGAGGTACAGGGGCCATGGTCGAGCAACTGTCGCTGTTTGGTTCGCCGCAACCGGAGGAAGCTCCGAAGTCCGCGACTCCTGCCGCCGCCCCGGCGCAGCCCGAGCCCGTACCCGAACCCGTCGTCGCCTATGCGAGCGTAGTCCTCGACATCCCGACGCGTGCGCTGTCCGAGCCATTCGCCTACGGCATCCCAGGGTCCCTTGCTAACGAGGCGCAGGTCGGATCCACGGTCCTAGTCCACTTTGGCAACCGTGCGGCCGCGGGCTACATCGTCGACATCGCGCCCGAGCTGGCCGACCTGCAAGGTAATGAAGCTCTCGACCCCGCGCGTATTAAAGCCATCGAGGCTATCCTCAGCAAACCGCTCTTTACCGCCGAAGCCGCCCGTATCGCACGTTGGATGAGCCGCGAATATGTCGCGACGCTTTCCGAGTGCCTGCGCCTGTTTTTGCCCCCGGGCGGCAGCCCGCGTGTGGTCAAGGGTGACGACGGCGTGTGGACGGTTGAGCGCCCCGCCGTCAAGCCTATCCAAAACCGCTGGGTTATGCTCACGCCCGAGGGTTTCGACTATACGCCGCCCAAGACTGCTGTCCGCCAGCGTCAGCTCATCGAGGCGCTCCAGTGCGGGCCGGTCACGACGCGCGACCTCAACCTACTCTATAACAGCATGTCGGCGACTATCAAGGCGCTCGAAAAGCGCGGCGTCGTGGTGGTGGAGGAGCGCCGTGCGTGGCGTGGCTGCAGCGAGCAGACCACGCTGTCCTCGGCAAGCGGCAAGGCGCCGGTCTCGCTTACCAACGGCCAGCAGCAGGCGCTCGCGCAGATAGAGCGCGCCCGTCTTGACGCCCACGGAGACGTGGTGCTGGTCGACGGCGTCACCGGCTCCGGCAAAACCGAAGTTTACCTTTCGGCGATTGAGCGCGTGCTGGCGGCCGGCCGTTCGGCCTGCGTTCTTGTGCCCGAGATCTCGCTGACGGCCCAGACCGTCGGCCGCTTCCGCTCGCGCTTTGGCGAGACGGTCGCCGTGTTCCATTCACGCCTTTCGGCCGGCGAGCGCCTGGACCAGTGGGATATGGTCGCCAGTGGTGCGGCCCGCGTGGTCGTCGGCGCCCGCTCGGCGCTCTTTTGCCCACTCAGCGACTTGGGTCTCATCATCATCGACGAGGAGCACGAGACCAGTTACAAGCAGGGCTCCAGTCCGCGCTACCACGCGCGCGAGGTGGCGGCCGAGATGGCGCGCCGCTACCGCTGTCCGCTCGTGTTGGGCTCCGCCACGCCTTCTGCTGAGGCACTCGATCGTTGCCGACGTGGCACGTATAACGGTGCCACCTGGACGCGCGTCGAGATGCCCGAGCGCCCGGGACACGCCGTGCTGCCCACGGTCCGCATTGCCGACCTGCGCCGGGAGTTCTCGCACGGCAGCCGCTCTATGTTCTCAAAACCGCTGATGGAAGGCCTGGAGCGTGTGGTCGAGCGTCGCGAGAAGGCCGTGCTGCTGCACAACCGCCGCGGTTTTGCGCCGTTTTTGATGTGCCGCGAGTGCGGCTGCGTCCCCACCTGCAACCACTGTTCCACCGCGCTCACGTATCACGAGCGCACGCACACGTTGCAATGCCACACCTGCGGTTCGTCCTGGCGCGTGCAACCCTATCCGGCGCCCACGAGCCGCTGTCCCAAATGCGGCAGTCGTTATCTGGCAAAAATGGGCCTGGGCACGCAGCAGATCGAGGACGCGCTGCACCAGATGCTGCCCGAGGATGTCGCTATCATTCGCATGGACGCCGATTCCACGCGTGGCAAGGACGCACACAAAAAGCTGCTCGAGCAGTTCGATGCGGCCGATTGCGCGGTGCTGCTGGGTACCCAGATGATCGCCAAGGGCCTCGACTTTCCCGAGGTCACGCTTGTGGGCGTGGTCAATGCCGACTTTGCCCTCAAGCTGCCGGACTTCCGCGCAGGGGAGCGCGCCTACGACCTGCTGGAACAGGTGGCGGGCCGTGCCGGTCGCGGCGATCGTCCCGGTGAGGTGATCATCCAGACCTACCTGCCCAAGGATCCGGTCATTCGCGCCGTCGCTGAGCACGACCGTTCGATCTTTACCGACTACGACCTGGACCAGCGCCGCGACGCGCTGTACCCGCCGTTTGTTCGCCTGGTCAACATTTTGGTGTGGTCGGCGAACCGAGACGACGCGCACGACTACATCGGGCGCATTGCAAAGCTTCTTAAGCGCCGCTGGCATGCCGCCGCGCCCGACTTTTT
>URDZ01000124.1:0-4592 GCA_900546725.1 uncultured Collinsella sp.
CCGTACATGTACGGATGAATATGGGAGGTGTTCGGATGAAGTTGATATTCAAGGAGTCAATTTGGGACCGGGCTTTTTAAGCTACTTGCGTATGACGGCAGCAGGGTGCTATAGTATTAGAGTTTTGTCTATCTTAGGGGTATTATCCCCTTTTTGAATTGCACCTTCTGGAGGCCCTGTTCATGGAAGAGATGGAAGTCAATCACGTCGACGACATCCACGAGAAGCTGACCGATATGGTGGGCGATCGCGTTAAGGTGAAGGCCAACATGGGCCGCACCCGCGTCGTCGAGCGCATGGGCACCATCAAGAGCGTCCACCCCGCCGTCTTTATCGTCGAGGTTGACGAGCGTCGCGGCCGCAAGTCGCGTCAGTCCTACCAGTATATCGATGTCCTCACCGGTCAGGTCGAGCTGTTCGACCCTGAGAGCGGCGAGCATATCTTTACCCCGCTCGGCAATCAGCTCGAGGAGCATTAACGGTGACCGATCGGTCCCTGACTCTTTCCGCGCCGGCGAAGATTAACCTCTACTTGGGGGTTCATACCGAGCGCGATGACCGCGGCTACCACAGGGTCGATTCCCTGATGGCAGCCGTCGGTCTTTCCGATACCGTGACGGTCACGCCGGCGCAGGCGCTGACCGTTCAGACGGTTCCGGCATCAGATTTTCCCATGCAAAAGAATACGGCGTATCGGACTGCGGTTGCTATGGCCGATCATTATGGTCGCGGGGCAAACATCTGCGTGACGATTGAGAAGCGCATTCCATTGTGCGCCGGCTTGGGCGGCCCCTCGACGGATGCGGCCGCGGTCATTGTCGCCTTGGCGGAGCTCTGGGGCATTGATCGCGCCGACCCAGCGCTCGACGACATTGCGCGGGGCATTGGTGCCGACGTCCCGTTCTTTTTGCACGCGAGCCCTGCGTTCTACGTAGGTGGGGGAGACGTGCTGGCAACTGAGTACCCCGCGCTGCCCGCGACGCCCGTCGTGCTGGTCAAGCCGCGCGAGGCAAGTGTTTCGACAATTGAAGCCTATCGACGTTTTGACGAGGCCTCGGTGCCTGCGGACAAGCCCGGCGCGATAGCTTCTGCCTTGCGTGCTGGTGATGCCGAGACGGCATATGCGCTCATCCATAACAACCTGGGTATCATTTCCGCACAGATGGAGCCGCAGATTCAAACGGTTCTCGATTGGCTGCGTAAACAGGACGGCACCGTTGCTGTAGATGTGTGCGGATCGGGTGCCTGCTCGTTTGCCATTTGCGACACCGCCGCCACGGCCGAAAGGCTTGCCGACGCTGCCCAGCAAAATGGCTGGTGGGCCTGCGCGACTGAGCTTATTCCCAACACGGTTCAAATCGACGCGCCAAAGAAATAAAAATTTCTCTAGCATGCGGCGAAAATCTTTGTTACTATAGTCGAGCTAACGGGTTGTGGCTCAGTTTGGTAGAGCACTGCGTTCGGGACGCAGGGGTCGCTGGTTCAAATCCAGTCAACCCGACCAGAGCATGAGGAGGGACCGCTTCTTGCGGTCCCTTTTTTTAGCTATTGTTGTGATACCGCGATACCCGCGGTATACTCATTCGAGCTTGTCTCGCTGTATTGTGGAGGTCTACATGTTTGGACTGAGGGCTCCTGAGCTCATCATTATTCTCGTCGTTGTCCTGATTATCTTCGGGCCCAAGAACCTGCCGAAGCTCGGCAAGTCCCTCGGCTCTACCGTCAAGAATATCCGTGAGGGTATGGAGGGCGACGATAAGGCCGAGACCAAGCAGGCCGAGGAGGTCGTGGTCGAGCAGTCCGAGGAGGACAAGGAGATCGCTGAGCTCGAGGCCAAGCTCGCTGCTGCCAAGAAGAAGCAGGCAGAGGACAGCGACGCGGACGCAGAGTAGTCCCATCCCTTTGGGGTGAGCACCTGACCGGCTTGCCCGCAGGCTAGCCGGTCTTTTTCGTTTTGTTGACAGTTGATTGTTTGATCAGAGTTGGGGAGATATCCGTATGGACGCAAGCCAGATCGTACTGACCGCTGAGGGCCGCCAGAAGCTCGTCGAGGAGCTCGCTTGGCGTGAGGGCGATTACGCCAAGGAGATCGTCGAGGACATCAAGGAAGCCCGCGCGTTCGGCGACCTTTCGGAGAACTCCGAGTACGACGCCGCTAAGGACAAGCAGGCCCAGAACGCCGCTCGTATTGCCGAGATCCAGGCCATCCTCGCCAACGCTCAGGTTGCTGCCACCACGGGCGACCTGACCGTCTCCATCGGTTCCACCGTTTCGCTGATTGATCCCAACGGCGAGGTCATGGAAGTCACGCTCGTCGGTACCACCGAGACCAACTCGCTCGAGCACAAGATTTCCAACGAGTCTCCGGTCGGCCACGCCATCATCGGTCACGGCGAGGGCGACTCCGTCGAGGTCGTTACGCCTTCCGGCAAGACTCGCGTCTACACCATCGCCAAGATCGCACGCTAGACCACGGTCCCGCGTAAAGGTATGTTTTCGCTCCCTGGGACCGAATCCTGGGGAGCGTTTTAGTTTGAGGAGCTAACTTATGGCAGAGAACCAGAACGCCGCCGATCAGGCATCGACGCTCAACGACGAGCGCGCCACCCGCCTGGCCAAGCGTGCCGCCCTGTTCGAGGCGGGCCAGAACCCCTATCCCGAGCACTCTGAGCTTGAGGACTACGTCGCCGATATCGAGACTAAGTACGCCGAGCTTGCCGATGGCGAGGACACCGAGGACGTCGTGAAGATCGCCGGCCGCGTGGTCGCCAAGCGCGGTCAGGGCAAGATCATGTTCATCGTCGTGCGCGATGCGACTGCCGAGATTCAGCTGTTCTGCCGCATCAACGACATGGACGAGGCTGCCTGGAATACGCTCAAGGCCCTCGACCTGGGCGACATCCTGGGCGTGACCGGCGTGGTCGTGCGCACCCAGCGCGGCCAGCTTTCCGTTGCTCCTAAGAGCGCGACCCTGCTTGCCAAGGCCGTTCGTCCGCTGCCCGAGAAGTTCCACGGTCTTTCCGACAAGGAGACCCGCTATCGCCAGCGCTATGTCGACCTGATCGCCAACGACGACGTTCGCGAGACCTTCCGTAAGCGTTCGCAGATTCTCTCCACCTTCCGTCGCTTTATGGAGTCCGACGGCTACATGGAGGTCGAGACCCCCATCCTGCAGACCATCCAGGGCGGCGCTACTGCCAAGCCGTTCATTACCCACTTCAACGCGCTCGATCAGGAGTGCTACCTGCGTATTGCCACCGAGCTGCACCTCAAGCGCTGCATTGTCGGTGGTTTTGAGCGCGTGTTCGAGATCGGCCGCATCTTCCGTAACGAGGGCATGGACCTTACCCACAACCCCGAGTTCACCACGATGGAGGCCTACCGTGCCTTCTCCGACCTCGAGGGCATGAAGGCGCTCGCCCAGGGTGTCATTAAGGCGGCTAACAAAGCCATCGGCAACCCCGAGGTCATCGAGTACCAGGGCCAGACCATCGACCTTTCTGGTGAGTGGGCCAGCCGTCCCATGACCGACATCGTCTCCGACGTGCTCGGCAAGCAGGTCACCATCGATACACCGGTCGAGGAGCTTGCTGCCGCCGCGCGCGAGAAGGGCCTGGAGATCAAGCCCGAGTGGACTGCTGGCAAGATCATCGCCGAGATTTACGATGAGCTGGGCGAGGACACCATCGTCAACCCCACGTTCGTGTGCGATTACCCCATCGAGGTCAGCCCGCTTGCCAAGCGCTTTGAGGACGACCCGCGCCTGACGCACCGCTTTGAGCTGGTTATTGCCGGCCACGAGTACGCCAACGCATTCTCCGAGCTCAACGACCCGGTCGACCAGGCTGAGCGCTTTGCTGCCCAGATGGCCGAGAAGGCCGGCGGCGACGATGAGGCCATGGAGTATGACGAGGACTACGTGCGCGCCCTCGAGTACGGTATGCCTCCCGCGGGCGGCATTGGCATTGGTATCGACCGCGTGGTCATGCTGCTCACCAACCAGGCTTCTATCCGCGACGTGCTGCTGTTCCCGCACATGAAGCCCGAGAAGGGTTTCCAGTCCGGTGCCGCTGCCGCCAAGGCTGCCGAGGCCGGCAACGCCGCGAGCCCGTTCGTTAAGTCGCTTAAGCCCACGCTCGATTACTCCAAGATCGCCGTTGAGCCGCTGTTCGAGGAGTTCGTCGACTTCGATACCTTCTCCAAGAGCGACTTCCGCGCCGTGAAGGTCAAGGCATGCGAGGCCGTCAAGAAGTCCAAGAAGCTGCTGAACTTTACGCTCGACGACGGCACCGGCACCGACCGTACCATCCTCTCCGGTATTCACGCTTATTACGAGCCCGAGGACCTGGTCGGCAAGACCTTGCTCGCCATCACCAACCTGCCTCCGCGCAAGATGATGGGCATCCCCAGCTGCGGCATGCTGATCAGCGCTGTCCACGAGGAGGAGGGCGAGGAGCGTCTCAACCTGATCCAGCTCGACGCCTCCATCCCCGCCGGCGCAAAGATGTACTAACTTGTTACGCGGTTCTACGAACCGCGTAACGGCTCGACGCTGCGCGGGCCGCATTTGGACAATCTGACGTTCAACTTCA
>URDZ01000125.1:0-4549 GCA_900546725.1 uncultured Collinsella sp.
GGCGAGGGTGTAGATGGTGTCGCCGTCGTTGGTGGTGTGTGTGGGGCGGATGGCGTGTGCGTAGGCGTCTGCGGCCATCTGGGAGACCTTGGTGGCTTGTGCCTTAGTGAGTTCCACGTTGGTGACGATGCAGCTGATGGTGGTGTTGGTGCGGTCGAGCGGCATCTGCATGGATCCGGCGGCGGCAAAGGCTGCGAGTTCCATGTCGACGATCTGGTCGCTATCGGCTGCGGCGCGCATGCCGGAGACCCACTCGCCGGTGAAGGGGTCGACAACGTTGCCGCAGGCGTTGACCGAGACCACGGCGCCCACCTTGATGGGGCCGAGTGCCACGGCGGCAGCTCCAAGGCCGGCCTTCATGCAGGTGGCAGGCCCCATGAGCTTACCCACGGTAGCGCCCGTGCCGGCGCCTACGTTGCCCTGTTCGAGCTTGGTGGGGGTGTGGTCGAGTGCTTCGCGCACGGCGGCGATGCCGGCCTCAATGTCGGGGCGCACGGTGGGGTTACCAAAGGCAAGGTCGAAGATACAGCTGGAGCACACGATAGGCACCTGCGTGGGGCCGACGGGAAGGCCGATGCCGCGGCTCTCAAGCTCGCGAGCGACGCCGCTTGCAGCTTCGAGGCCAAAGGCCGATCCGCCCGAAAGGCAGACGGCGTGGACCTTGTCGACGGTGTTCTCGGGTCGTAGCAGGTCGGTCTCGCGCGAAGCGGGAGCGCCACCGCGTACGTCAACGCCGCCGGTGGCGCCCTCGGGTGCCACGATTACGGTGCAACCGGTGCCGGCCTCCTCGTCCGTATAGTTGCCATAGCAAAAGCCATCGACATCGCAGACGTCAATGGCCTCGAGCAGTGTATCCATGTTTAACTCCTATCGGTTTTCCGCCGCGCCTTGTGCCCGGTCGGGATCCGTACGGTACGCCAAAATTGTAGGCGCTGGGGAATACCCAGCGCCAGATGCAATTACGAGAGTTTTTGAATCGCGCGCGCGACGCGGGCGATGGGTAGGCCCACTACGTTATAGAAGTCGCCCGAAATATCGTGCACGAGCATGCGGCCGCCTGTGCCCTGGATGCCGTAGGCGCCTGCCTTATCCATGGGCTCACCCGAGGCAACGTAGTGCTCGATCTGCTCGTCGGTGAGCTCGTAGAACGTCACGTCGGTCACATCGACAAACGACAGGCTCTCGGCGGCATGCGGGGCGGCCGTATCGCCTGCCTTAACGATGCAGACGCCGGTTGCGACCTGGTGCGTGCGGCCCGAAAGCTCACGGAGCATGGTGCGCGCCTCGTCCTCGGTAGCCGGCTTGCCCAAAATCTTGCCGTCGAAGGTGACGATGGTGTCGGCCGCGACGGTCAACTCATTGGGCTCGGCATACTCGGCAGCAACGGCAGCCGCCTTGGCGCGTGCCAAGCGCTCGACAAGCGTGAGCGGGGGCTCGCCATCAAAGGGCGTTTCGTCGATATCCGCGGGAATCACGCGAATGTTGTAGCCTGCCTCGCGCATCAGCTCTATGCGGCGCGGCGATTGGGAAGCCAAAATCATAGTTGGATGCCCTCGGCGACCTTCTCGACGGCCTTGTCGCCGGCGAGCGTGCGCAGCAGCTCCAATGCAAAGGGGAGTGACTGTGCCATGCCGCTGGCAGTGATGATGTTGCCGTCTTGCGTGACCTTCTCGCCAGTATAGGCGCCTTCGGGGAAGCTTTTCTCAAAGCCAGGGAAGCACGTGGCGTGGCGCCCCTCGAGTAGGTCGAGCTCGCCCAGGATAAACGGGGCGGCGCAGATGGCGGCGACGTGCTTGGTCGCGGCGAACTCGCAGACCACGTCGCAGACACGCTGATCGGCGCGCAGGTTGGTGGCACCGGGCAGGCCGCCGGGCAGCACGACGCAGTCGTACTCGTCAAAGTTGATCTCATCAAAGAGCGCATCGCAGGTCACGGGGATCTGCAGCGAGCTTACGACCTCACGCGTGGGCATAATCGAGACGAGCGTGGCACGCACGCCGCCGCGACGCATGACATCGACCATGGTCAAGCATTCAATAGTTTCAAAGCCATCGGCGGCGAGAACGGCAACGCTGGGCATGAGGGTTCCTTTCATAGGCGGCATACAATTAGCCGTCTTATACCCCGAAGACCTCCGCTTGCCACGCTCGATTTCCCAATGATTTTTCTGAGCAATGATTAAGTGGCTAGTTGCGCCTAAGGTGGACGACGGTCTCGCAGTGGAAGGTTTGTGGGAACAGGTCGACTGGCGTGATCTTTACGGGGGAGAAGGTGCCTTCTTCGACAAAGCGTTTGAGATCGCGCGCCAGGGTGGCCAGGTCGCAGCTCACGTAGGCGACATCGTGGGCACTCGTGCTGGCGATAAGGTCGATCGCTTCGGGGGCGAGGCCTGCGCGCGGCGGGTCGACCACCAAGACGTCGGCATCCTGGTCGGGGAACTCGCGCACCGCGTCTCCGCCAATGACGTCGACGTTATCAAGCTTGTTGATCTCCAGGTTACGGCGCAGGTCGCGCACGGCGGGGCCGTAGGCCTCGACGGCGGCGACAAAGTCGCAGCGGCGGGCGAGCGGCAGGGTAAAGGTGCCGGCACCGCAGTACAGGTCCACGGCAAGCTCGTCTTCCTGCGGATCGAGCGTTTCCATGACAAGCTCGATCAAAATCTCGGCACCCTTGGTGTTGACCTGGAAAAAAGACGGGGCAGACAAGCGCATCTGACCCTCGGCGATATTCTCGGTCCATGAGCCCTCTCCGGCGAGCATTTCGACCTTGGAAACACGGCGGGCCTTCTTTTCGCCCTTGCTCATCACGCGTACGACACTTGTGGGGTGCGCGGCGTCTGCCAACACGCGCGAGACTTGCGAGCGCGGGAAAGAGCCCGTAGGCGTCCAGAGCGCCACCTCGAGTGCCTTGGTGCGACGCGAGGCGCGAATGCCCACGCGCTCAAGGCCCAGGTCGTGGCTGCCGCTCAGATAATTGAGCGCGCCGACGACCGATTTGAGTGCCTTGGGGAAGCGTTTGTCGAACAACGGGCACGAATCGACGGTCACGATCTTGCGAGGATCGACACCGTGCATGCCAAGACGCACGCGGCCGTTTACAACGGTCGGCTCGAGTTCGATTTTATTGCGGTAGCCCCAATCATCCTTGGTGTGGCGGATGGGTTGCACCAGTTCATCGACTTGATCGGGGCTGAACTTGCCGATACGCTCGAGCGTGGAGCGCAGATTTTGCTCCTTGGCGGCGAGCTGTGCCGTGCGTGAGAGATTGCCCCACGAGCAGCCGCCGCAGATGCCCACGAAGGGGCAGGGAGACTGAATGCGATCGGGGCTTGGCTCCAGAATCTCGGTGGTGCGGGCACGCATGAACGACTTGCCGTCCTGTACGACCTCGGCCTCGACGGTGTCGCCTGCCACGGCGCCCTGCACAAAGACGGCCTTGCCGTTGTCGGCGTGCGCCAGCCCGTCGGCGCCGTAGGTCATCGATTCTATAGTGAGCTTCATATTCCTGCCTGTCATTCGCGTTGTTGTTCGCACCATGGTAGCAGGGAAAAGCGCCCCGCATCCGAGGCTTTCCTCAAATGCGGGGCGCTTCTACAAACTGCTTCTACAAACGACTATTTCGTCTTGCCGGTAATGAGCGTCTTAAGACCCAGGCCGATCAGACCCAGGCCCATGCGCACGCGGCCGGGGCGATGGCGCTCGATGGCCTTGGTCTTGCCGGCGGGCTTATCGCGACGGGCGCTCGTCTCGGGTGCGGGCTTGATGACCTGCGGATCGGGCTGAGGTGCAGGTGCAGGCTCGGGCTCAATGACGGTCGCCTGGACCTCTTGGACCTTGGGTGTGGCCGGCTGCGGCTCAGGAGCAGGGGCGGGCTTTGCCTCGGCGGCGGGCTCCGGAGTCGCAGTAGCGGGCTCGGGCGCTTTCTCCACGGCGGGCTCTGCGGCAGCCTCGGGCTCATTCACCGGGGGAGCTGCAACCGCTTCCGGTTTGGCAGCTGCCCCGTGTTCAACATCGGCCTGAATGGCCTCCTCGGCCACACGTTCCTTCTCCTGTGCGCGCTGCTGCGCGGCGGCCTCGGCGTTGCGATAGGCACGCTCCAGCAGGGCTTCCTGCGAGTTGAAGGGTTTCTCACCCTCTGCACGCTCCACGGGGACCCAGGTGCCGTCGCTCGTGAGGCTGCGGGCCTTCACGTTGTCGCGCAGCTGCATGCCCATGTACTCGTGCACTAGGGCGCGGCAGGTGGGGTCGAGCACGGGGAAGGCAATCTCCACGCGGTGCTCGGTGTTGCGCGTCATCATGTCTGCCGAGCTCAGGTAAATCATGTCCGAGTCCACGCCGAAAGCATAGACGCGCGCGTGCTCCAAAAAGCGTCCGACGATGGAGCGGACATGCACGTTCTCGGTCTTGCCCGGAACACCGGGCTTGAGGCACGAGATGCCGCGGATGATCATGTCTACGCGCACGCCGGCACACGATGCCTCGGCGATCTTGTCGATAACCTCGCGGTCGGTCAGCGAGTTGAGCTTAAAGAACACGCGGGCGGGCTCGCC
>URDZ01000126.1:0-4461 GCA_900546725.1 uncultured Collinsella sp.
GCGAGTCAGGACTGTCCGAGCAGGCGACCTTATATATTTGCCCTCCCCGGGGCTCCTCGCCCGAACCCCTCAGCTAGTTCTTCAGCGAGTTCAGCGGCGCCGGGAATCGACCACCGCGGTGGGCAAGCACGGTGCCGGCGTTGGGGTTCACCGGCATGATGGGCGCACGGCCAAACAGGCCGCCGTACTCGACGCAGTCGCCCACGCCCTTGCCGATGGCGGGAATCACGCGCACGGCCGTGGTCTTGTTGTTGATGACGCCGATGGCCATCTCGTCGGCGATGATGCCGGCGATGGTCTCGACCGGGGTGTCACCGGGGATGGCGATCATGTCCAGGCCAACGGAGCACACGCAGGTCATGGCCTCGAGCTTCTCGAGCGAAAGCGCACCGGCTTCGACGGCGGCGATCATGCCGGCGTCCTCGGACACGGGGATGAAAGCGCCGGAGAGACCGCCCACGCTGGAGCTGGCCATGACGCCGCCCTTCTTGACGGCATCGTTGAGCATGGCGAGCGCACAGGTCGTGCCCGGGCCACCGCAGGTGCCCACGCCGATAATCTCGAGGATGCGCGCGACGGAGTCGCCGATGGCGGGTGTGGGAGCCAGCGACAGGTCGACAATGCCTTTCTCGACACCCAGACGGCGGGCTGCCTCACGGCTCATGAGCTCGCCGGCACGGGTGATCTTAAAGGCGGTCTGCTTAATCTTCTCGGCGACCTCCATCATCGATGCGGAATCGGGCAGCGTCTCCAGGGCTGCGGCCATAACGCCGGGGCCCGAGACGCCTACGTTGATGACGGCGTCGGCCTCGCCACCGCCGTGGACGGCGCCCGCCATAAACGGGGAGTCCTCGACCATGTTGGCAAAGCAGACAAACTTGGAAGCGCCGACGGAATCCTGGTCGGCCGTGAGTTTGGCGGCATCGATGATGGTCTGGGCGGCCATGAGCACGGCATCCATGTTGATACCGGCGCGCAGGCTGGCGACGTTGACGCTGGAGCAGACGCGGCTCGTGGTGGCGAGCGCCTGGGGGATGGACTGGATGACGCGGCGGTCGGCGTCGCCGATGCCCTTCTGGACGAGTGCGGAGAAGCCGCCCAGGTAGTCGATGCCGAGCGTTTCGGCCGCGCGGTCGAGGGCATGCGCGATGGGGGTGAGGTCCTCATCCTTGCAGCATGCGGCGATCTGCGCCACCGGGGTGACGGAAACGCGCTTGTTGACGATAGGGATACCGTACTCGCGCTCGAGGTTCTCGGCGGTCTCGACCAGGTGCTCAGCCGTGTGCGTCACGTGGTCGTAGATCTTCGTGCACATGCGGTCGAGGTTCTCGTCACCGCAACCCATGAGCGAAACACCCATGGTGATGGTTCTGATGTCGAGGTTCTGCTCCTCAACCATGCCGCGGGTTTCCGCGATTTCTGCGGGCGTGATCGCCATCCTTGCGCTCCTATCTGCCAAAACGAGCATAGTCTTATCTATTCTAACGTGCCGCACGTGCCAAGTGGCGCATGCGACACGTTTTGGTGCTCGGTTGTTTCCGTTGTGTTACTGCCCAAAGACCTCTTCGGCGATGCGAGCGCTTTCGGCGGCGTCCTTGGCGTAGTAGTCCGCGCCGATCTGCTTGGCGTATTCGGGGGTGAGCACGGCGCCGCCCACGATGATCTTGACGCCCGGCACCTCGGCATGAAGCAGCTTGATAGTCTCCTCCATGGCGACGACCGTGGTAGTCATAAGCGCCGAGAGGCCGACGAGCTTAATGTCACGCTCCTGCACGGTCTTGAGCACCTCTTGCGGGTCGACGTCGCGGCCTAGGTCAAAGACGGTGTAGCCGTAGTTATCGAGCAGCATTTTGACGATGTTCTTGCCAATGTCGTGGATGTCGCCCTTGACGGTCGCCACGCAGATCTTGCCCTTGTCGGCAATCTCGCCGGCGGGCATCAGGCGCTTGATGGTGTCGAAGCCCACGCGTGCCGCCTCGGCCGAGGCCATGAGCTGCGGCAAGAAGAACTTGCCCTGGTCAAAGAGGACGCCAACCTCGTCGAGGGCGGGGATAAAGTGATTGTTGATGAGGTCCATGGCGTCGTGGTCTGCCAGCAGACGCTCGGTTTCGGCAGCGATCTCGCCTTTGCGGCCCGAGACGACCATTCGACGAATCGGGTCGTCGTTGCCGTCAGTGCCGGCGGTGCCAGCAGCAGGCGCGGCATCACTCGATGCGGCCTGAGCCGCTGCCGGGTTTGCGGCGATCTTATACGGATCGGTCCAGCCGGCGTAGCGCTCGATGTATCCGGTCGAGCCCTCGTCCTCAACGCTCAGGACGCGATAGCTGTAGACGGTATCCATAAAGCGCTTGGAGCCCGGGTTCATGATGGGGGCGTCCAGGCCCGCGCCAAAGGCGGCGGCCAAAAAGACCGAGCCCAGCAGCGGGCGGGCAGGCAGGCCAAAGCTGATGTTCGACACGCCGAGCGCGCATTTGACGCCCAGACGCTCCTTACACAGGGACATGGCGCGCAGGATCTGCTCGGCCTGGCGTTGATTGGTCGAGGCGGTCATGACCAGGCAGTCGATGAGGATGCGGTCCGGTCCGATGCCGTAACGGGCAGCCTCGGCCACGATGCGCTCGGCGATGGCGAAGCGAGCCTCGGCGGTATCGGGGATGCCGCCTTCGTCGAGCGTAAGTCCGACAACGTTGGTGCCGTAGTGGGCGACCAGCGGAAAAATCTCATCCATAATCTGCTGCTTGCCATTGACCGAGTTGATGATGGGCTTGCCGGCGTAGCGGCGCACGGCGGCCTCGACGGCTGCGGGGTCGGTGGAGTCGATCTGCAGCGGCAGCAGCGTGGAGCCCTGGAGCTGTTCGGTCGCCTGTTGGATGATCTTGACCTCGTCGATCTCGGGCAGGCCCACGTTGACGTCCAGAATGTCGGCGCCCTGTTCCTGCTGGCTGATGCCCTGGCTCACAACGTAGTCCAGGTCGCCGTCGCGCAGGGCCTGCTGCAGGCGCTTTTTGCCGGTGGGGTTGATGCGCTCGCCGATGACGGCGATCTTGTGGCCGTCGCAGGGAAGGTCCACGACCGTTTGGGCGCTCGTGACCGACATGCTGGGCTTGCGGCGGCGCGGGCTGGGCGTGTGGTTGTCGATAAGCGTGCGCAGGGCCGCCATGTGCGCCGGCGTGGTGCCGCAGCAGCCGCCCACGACGCTCACGCCGTCGGCGATCATGCCGGCGACGGCCTCGGCGTATTCGGGGGCCTGGATATCAAAGACGGTGTTGCCGTCGTCGTCCACATGGGGGAGTCCTGCATTGGCCTGCACCATGATGGGCTTGTCGGTAACGGTGAGCATACGTGCGGCGAGTCCTCGAAGCTCGGCCGGTCCTTGGCTGCAGTTGATGCCCAAAACGTCGGCGCCGATGGCATCGAGCGTGATGGCGGCCACCTCGGGGCTCGTTCCTAGGAAGGTACGGCCGTCTTCCTCAAAGGTCATGGTGGCAAAGACGGGCAGGTCGGAGTTCTCGCGGCAGGCGAAGACAGCCGCCTTGATCTCGGCCAGGTCGGTCATGGTCTCGATAATAAAGAGGTCCACACCCGCGGCGACGCCGGCGCGCACTTCCTCGGCAAAGAGGTCGTAGGCCTCGTCAAAGCTCAGAGTACCCAGGGGGCGAAGCAGCGCGCCGATGGGGCCGATATCGCCGGCGACGTAGCGGGCGCCGGCCTCGTGGGCGCAGGTGACGGCCGCGGCAAAGACGTCTGCCACGGTGGCAGCACCGTCGAGCTTGTGGGCGTTGGCGCCAAAGGTGTTGGCGGTGATCACGTCACAGCCAGCCTCGACATATTGACGTTGGATATCGGTGATAACCTGGGACTCCTCAAAGTTGAGCAGCTCGGGCAGGGCGCCGGCCTTCATGCCGGCCGCTTGCAACATGGTGCCCATGCCGCCGTCGAACAGCAGGTGTCCCGTGCCCTCGATGGCCGCACGCAGGCGGTCATCCTTAATGCGAAGGTCGTCGATCGTGCGCGTCTTGTATGCAGCGCCATTGCAGCGTGCGGCATTGACGGGCGCTGCCAGCGCGGTACCGTCCAGATCATGAGTGATAAGCGGAGTAAACATCGAGGGCTCCTAATGGCTGGAATAGCAGGTGGTGTGGGCGGCGCGGAAGCGGCAGTGCTCGCGCATGCGGCAGATATTGCAGGTGGGGCGGCTCTGGGCGTCGTGGACTTCGCCGTCGAATAGGCCGATCACCGCGGTCACGCTTTTGGTGGGCATGAGCAGGCTGGTGGGTGTGACGGTAAGCCCGATGAGCCGCGTGGCGTTGAGCGCATTGACGATCGAGCGCTGGGCCGAGAGCGGGCAGTCGCCGTAGCCGGGACTAAAACGCCAGTTGCCGGCGAGCCCATGAACGGCGGCGTCCGTCTTGACCTGCTGGTCCATTTGCTCAACGGCGGCTTCCACGTAAGCGGAGCACG
>URDZ01000127.1:0-4425 GCA_900546725.1 uncultured Collinsella sp.
CGGCGATGCATAGAGGGGCCGTCAGACGGCCGGAGAAGTGCCCGCCGCCGGCGACGTCGTGCATGTTGTGGTACTTCACACGCGCCGGAAAGTCTGCGTGCCCGGGGCGGGGCCTGCGGCGCAGCTCGGAGTAATCCTTGGAGCGCGTGTTGGTGTTCTCGATAATCGCGGCGATGGGCGCGCCGGTGGTATGTCCATCGACAACACCGGCGATGATGTGGGCGGCGTCGGCCTCGCGGCGTTTGGTCGCGGTCTCGTCGCGACCGGGAGCGCGACGGTCGAGGAAGGCCTGCAGCTTCTCCTGGTCCACGGCGATGCCCGCCGGAATGCCATCGAGCGAGCAGCCGATAGCGGGGGAGTGCGACTGGCCGAAGATGCTTAAGTGCAAGACGTTGCCAAAGGTCGAGGACATGCTATTCCTCCTCGAGTGTGACCTTGCCGCCCAGCAGGCGGTAGTGGTCGAAGAAATCGGGATAGGACTTGTTGACGGCCTCGGCGCCGTGGATCACGACCTCGCCGGTGGCACGGCTTGCGGCGATGGCGGCCATCATGGCGATGCGATGGTCGTTGTGCGAATCGACCTCGCCGCCGGTAAAGGCATCGACACCCTTGATGATGAGGTCATCGCCGGCAATGCGCACCTGCGCGCCCAGCGCGGTGAGCTCGCGGGTGGTGGTGACCAGGCGGTCGGATTCTTTGATACGCAGACGGGCGCAATCGCGGATAAAGGTGCGGCCCTGTGCCAGCGAGGCCACGGCCGAGATAACGGGTACCAGGTCGGGAATGTCGTGGGCACTCATCTCAAAGCCGGCGAGCTTGTCGGACTGCACGGTGGCGGCGTTGGTGGAGCGCACGATGCGGGCGCCAAAGCGCGAAAGCGCAGCAAGCACGTTGCGGTCGCCCTGTGCGGAGCTCAGCGACACACCCTCCACGGTGATGGGGTCGGAGCCGATGGCGCCGGCGCACAGCCAAAAGGCGGCGTTGGACCAGTCGCCCTCGACGGCTACGCTGCCGGGCGTGCGGTACGAGCCGCTGCTTACGCGGAAGTTCGTGACCTCGGGCTGGCCGTCCTTGGCCGGAATACGCTCGACGTTGACCTCGACGCCAAAGGCCTTCATTGCCTGGATCGTCAGGTTAATGTACGGGCGGCTCTCGATCAGGCCGGTCACCTGTACGCAGGAGGGCTGGGCCAGCAGCGGTGCTGCCAGCAGTAGGCCCGAGATGTACTGTGAGCTCACGTTTCCCGGCAGCACAAAGGTGCCCGGGCGCATGCGTCCGCTCGTCTTGAGCGGAAAACCGCCCAGACCCTGTAGGTCGCAGCCGGCGGCGATGATCTCGTCCGAGAGCGGGGACAGCGGGCGGGCGCCCAGACGACCCTGGCCCACAAAGGTGGCCTCTGCGCCCAGCGCGCAGGCGACGGGCAGTATAAAGCGCAGCGTGGAGCCGCTTTCGCCGCAGTCGAGCGTGCCGCCGGCAAGGGCCTTGAGCAGGCCAAACTCAATACTCTTCATAGTGGGGTGGACCTGGAAGCCGTCCTCGACGGTTTCGATGCGAGCGCCCAGGGCCGTAAGGCAACGCACCGTGGCCTCGATGTCGGCGCAGGTGGTGTTACAGGTGACGTGTGTCTCGCCGTTGGCAAGCGCAGCGCAGATAATCAAGCGGTGCGCCATCGACTTGGATGCGATGGCGGGAACGGTGCCCTTGAGCGGGGACGGGGTGATGCGGGCTAGCATGCGGATGCGTCTCCCTTCTGGCCGAGGCCCTCGGCAATGAGTTCGTGGAAAGTGGAAAGCGGCGTGCGGTCGATGCTGCAACGGCCAATGTCGTGCGGAATTACCAGGTCGATAGTGTCACCGGCGCGCTTTTTGTCGTGGAGTGCCTCGGCAAAGACGGCGTCGGCCGAAAGCCTGCAGCGGGTCTTGAGGCCGTGGCGCGCGCAGAGCTCCTCGATGCGAGCGGGAAGTTCGGCGTCGCAAATGCCGTGCAAGGCCGCGGCGCGCGTGATGATGCCCATGCCGATCGAAACGCAGTTGCCGTGCCCCAGCTCAAAGTTCTCGCAGGCCTCGACGGCATGTCCGGCGCTGTGTCCAAAGTTGAGGAGCTTTCGCTGGTTGGTTTCGCGCTCGTCGGCGACGACCACGGCGCGTTTGATGTCGATATTGCGGGCGATGATGAGTGCTACGCGGGCCACATCGCGGTTGAGCAGCTCCAGCGTGAGCGGGGTTTTCTCCAACTCGGCGAAGAGCTCGGGGTCGGCGATCACGGCGTGCTTGACGACCTCGCCGCAGCCGTCGGCGAACTGCTCAGGCGTTAGGGTGGCAAGGCATCCCACGTCGGCGATAACCACGCTCGGCTGCCAAAAGGCACCGGCGAGATTTTTGCCGGCGGCCAGGTCGATGGCCGTCTTGCCGCCCACCGACGAGTCCACCATGGCGAGCAGGCTCGTGGGGATCTGCACAAACTTGCAGCCACGCATGTAGGTGGCGGCCACAAAGCCGGCCACGTCGCCCACGACGCCGCCGCCGAGCGCCACGATCACGTCGGAGCGCGAAAGCTCGTGCTCGGCCACAAACTCCAAGATGTTGATGTAGGTCTCGGCGCGCTTGTGTGCTTCGCCGGCCTCGAAGGTGTAGATGCTTACCTCGTAGCCTGACGCTTCCAGGCTCTGTTTGACAGGCATTTGGTAGAGCGGGCCCACGTTGGTGTCCGTCACGATGACGGCCTTGGTGCCGCCGGCAGTGGCGCGCACGAGCGGTCCCGCCTGCTCCAGCAAAAACGTGCCAACATGCACCTGGTAGGGGCGTGCAGTGTCGATATCGATGGTAATCGCCATAAGCTTCGGTCCTTTCGACCTGGCGTGATGGGTGGTCTAGTGGGAGGCCTCGTCATCGAGTGCGCGCTTGATGCGGTCGCCCTCGGCAAGGAGATTCTCCAGATAGCGCTGGTCGCGGTCCTTGAGCGCACGGCTGTAGGCGCCGAGCGACTCGATCAGGTGGTCGATCTCGAAGGCAAGCGCGTCGGCGTCGTCGATCATGAGCTCGGACCACATTTGCGGGTTGAGGTGCGCCACGCGGGTGAGATCGCGGTAGCTACCGGCTGAAAAGCCGTGGTGGACCTGGGCGGTCGGGCTCTTGACGTAGGCGTTGGACACCACGTGCGCAAGCTGGCTCGTGAAGGCGATGACGCGGTCGTGCTCGGCGGCGCTGGTCACGCTGAACTTGCCAAAGTCCAAGGGGCGCACCATCTCGCGCACCTGGCCCAAAAGTTCCAGCTTGAGCGCGTCGTCCACCGCGGGCGGCACGAGCACGAGCGGAGCGCCCTGGAACAGGCCGGCGCGGGAGTGCGCATAGCCCGAGTACTGCGTGCCCGCCATGGGGTGCGCGCCCACAAAGTAAAAGCCGTGCTCGCGGGCAAGCTCAAAGGCGCGTTCGCACACGATGCCCTTGACGCCCACCGTGTCGATTACCACGGGGCCCATGATGGCGTCGGTGTCGGTGGCGTCGGCGAGCGCCTTGGCGTGCGTCTCGAGCCACTCGATGCAGGCCTCGGGGTAGCAGGCCAGGACGATGATGTCGCATTCGCCGAGTGTCTTGTCGTTGAGCTCTCCGGCGACAGTGCCCATGCTGGCGGCCGTCATGACATCGTCATCGGGGTCCCAGGCCAGCACGCGGACGCCCGCCTGTGCATATCCGCGGGCAAAGCTACCGCCGATGAGGCCAAGGCCGACGATGCCGGCGCACTTGGGGCCGCCCTGGTTAACGCGCGCGTTTCTCACCGTACCCATGGGCTACTCCATGGTCTCTTGGCAGACAACCTCGCGGATGGCTCGGATGCGGCGCATGGTGTCGTCGAACTGATCGGGGGTGAGGGCCTGGGCGCCGTCGGACCAGGCGCGGCTCGGCTCGTCGTGGACCTCGATCTCCAGGCCGTTGGCACCGCAGGCGGTCGCGGCGAGCGCCATGGGCTCGACGTAGCGGGTGTAGCCGGTGGCGTGGCTGGGGTCGGCGACGACGGGCAGGTGCGACAGGTGGTGCAGCACCGGCACGGCGTTGAGGTCGAAGGTATTGCGGGTGCGGGTCTCGAAGGTGCGGATGCCGCGCTCGCACAGGATGACGTTGTCGTTGCCCTCGCTCATGATGTACTCGGCGGCCATGAGCAGCTCATCGATCGTGCCGGACATGCCGCGCTTAAGCAAGACCGGAGTCTTGGTCTTGCCGACCTCTTTGAGCAGAGGGAAGTTCTGGGCGTTGCGGGCGCCGATCTGCATGACGTCGATCTTCTTGTCCAGGAAGACCTGCACGTCGCGTGGGTCCATGATCTCGGTGACGATCGGCATGTCGAGCTCGGCAGACGCCTCGCACAGCAGGTCGAGGCCGGCAGGGCCCATGCCCTGGTAGGCGTAGGGGGAGGTGCGGGGCTTGTAGG
>URDZ01000128.1:0-4398 GCA_900546725.1 uncultured Collinsella sp.
CCGCCGATGACGGCATCATGCCCCAGACGGTCGAGTCCATCAACCACGCCAAGGCCGCCGGCGTACCCATCGTCGTTGCCGTCAACAAGATCGATAAGCCCGGTGCCAACCCCGACCGTGTGCGTCAGGAACTCACCGAGTACGGCGTCATCCCCGAGGAGTGGGGCGGACAGAACATGTTCGTCAACATCTCGGCCAAGCAGAAGATCGGTATCGATGACCTTCTGGAGACCGTGCTGCTCCAGGCTGACGTGCTCGAGCTTAAGGCCAACCCGGACACCTTTGCCTCCGGCAATGTCCTCGAGGCCAAGCTCGACAAGGGCCGCGGCTCGGTCGCTACCGTGCTCGTGACCCGCGGCACCCTGCACGTGGGCGATACGCTGGTCGCCGGCCTTACCTATGGCCGCGTCCGCGCTATGCTCGACCCCAAGGGTCGCGCCGTCACCGAGGCCGGTCCCTCCGACGCCGTCGAGATTTTGGGCCTGCAGTCCGTGCCCAACGCCGGCGACGAGTTCCGCGTGTTCGAGGACGAGCGCGAGGCACGTGCGCTGGCCGACGAGCGTTCGCTCAAGGCCCGTATCGAGGAGCAGAGCCGCGTCAAGCACGTCACGCTCGAGAACCTCTTCGAGACCATTGCCGACGCCGAGGTCAAGGAGCTCAACCTGATCATCAAGGCCGACGTCCAAGGTTCCATCGAGGCCCTTCAGGACTCGCTCGACAAGATGGATCAGTCCGAGGTTCGCATCAACACGATCCACTCCGCCGTTGGCGCCATCAACGAGACCGATGTCGTCCTGGCTGACGCCTCCAACGCCATCATCATCGGCTTTGGCGTCCGTCCCGACGGTAAGGCCCGCTCCGCTGCCGAGCGCGAGGGCGTCGAGATCCGTTGCTACGACGTCATCTACAAGTGCCTCGAGGAGCTCGACGCGGCCCGTATCGGCATGCTCAAGCCCACCGAGGTCGAGGTCGCCACGGGTACCGCGACCGTCCTGGACACCTTCAAGGTGCCCAAAGTCGGCATCGCCGCCGGTGTCCGCGTCGAAGAGGGCGAGATCGCCGCGACCGATTCCGTGCGCCTGGTGCGCGACGGCATTGTGGTCTTCAACGGCAAGATCGCCTCGATGCGCCACTACAAGGACGAGGCCAAGAGCCTCAAGAGCGGTTCCGAGGGCGGCATTGGCCTGGAGAACTTCCAGGACATCAAGCCCGGCGACCAGATCGAGGGTTACCGCATCGACCAGGTTGCCCGTACCGAGTAGGGGGTAGCGCTATGAAGCAAACGCAGGCAACCCGCCGTCTGGGCGAGCAGCTTCGCGAGAAGCTTGGTTATATCCTGCTCTTTGAGGTTTCCGATCCGCGTCTCGACCTGGTTACTTTGACCGCGGTCGAGGTCGCGGTGGACCGTTCGTTCGCGCGTGTGTACGTGTCGTGCGATGCGAGCCGCTACGACGAGGTCATGGAGGCGCTCGCAAGCGCCAAGGGCCGTATTCGTAGCCTGTTGGCTCGCTCGCTCGATTGGCGTGTCACGCCCGAACTCGATTTTCGCATCGATCGCTCGACCGATGAGGCCGAGCGCATCACGCGTGCGCTGGAAAACGTTCCCGCCACGCTCGCGATCGAAAAGGACGAGGACGGCTATCCGATAGCGGACGCCGCCCAGGAGGCAGCTTTAGATGACTAATTCCGCCGACCTCGCCTCGTGCGAGTCTGCAGATATTCAGCGACGCATTCTCGAGCTCATCGAGGGTGCGTCCTCCATTGCGATTTCGGGACATACTTCTCCCGATGGCGATGCCCTGGGCTCCGTATTGGGTCTGGGCCTTTCGCTCATGAAGTTTTTCCCCAACAAGGACATTGCGCTGCTGCTGGCAGACGATGACCCGGTTCCGCGCATCTACCGATTTATGGAAGGCTCCGATCGCCTGGTGCCAGCATCTGCGTACACCGGCAATCCGGACCTGTTCATCTCGGTGGACGTACCGGTCGTCGAGCGTCTCAATAATTCCGCCGAGGTGCTTCGTCGCTCAACGCATGTGGTGTGCTTCGATCATCATCCGGCGCGCGAGGAGTTTGCCGAGCTGAGCCTGAGGCGCGTCGAAGCTGCAGCCTGCGCCATGATCATTGACCGTTTCTTGGACAATTGTGGCATTGTCGCACGTGATGGCGTTGCGACCTGCCTGCTGTGTGGCTTGGTTACCGATACCGGCCGTTTTCAGTACCAAAACGCCGATGCCGCCGCGTTCCATGCGGCCTCGCGACTGGTTGCCCACGGTGCCGATCCGGCGCGTGTGGCACTCGAGGTATATCAGAGCATGCGCGTTGAGTTTTTGCACCTCAAGTCCATCGTTATGGGCCGCATCAAGACGGTGGCCCACGGGCGCGTCGCGTATAGTTACGCGTACCAGAGTGACCTTGAGGCTTGCGGTGTCACCTCGGATGAGTGCGACGGCTTGGTTGACGTGGTGCGCTCGGTGATGGGCGTCGAGGTCTGCCTGTTCCTGAAGGGCATTGAGGGCGATACCAAGGTGCGCGGCAACCTGCGCTCAAAGGGCGACCTCAACGTGTCCGAGATCGCTGCTGCCTTTGGCGGAGGCGGACATTCCGCTGCCGCCGGTTTCTCCAACAACGGAACGATTCTCGAGACGCTCACCGTGGCACTTCCCATGCTGGCCGAACTGGTTGGGGAGGATCCCGCTTCGGTGACCGTCGAGCTTTAACTTTTTGGATGGTGCATGGCTCGTCGTACGCCTTCTCAACTGAATATGCTGCTCGCCGTCGATAAGCCGGTGGGCTGCACGTCCCACGATGTGGTTTCGCAGTGCCGGCGCGCCCTCCATGAGCGGCGCGTCGGCCATGCCGGCACGCTCGACCCCATGGCATCGGGTGTCATGGTAGTGGGCGTGGGCCAGGCCACCCGTCTGCTGGGTATGCTCACGCTCGATACCAAAAGCTACGTCGCCGACATCTCGTTTGGCGCCGAGACCAATACCGATGATGCGGAGGGCGAGGCGGTCCGCACGGTGGCTGTTGCCAACGAGCTCCGCGATCCTGCCTATGCCCGTGAGCGCTTGGCCGCCATGCTGGGTTCGCAGATGCAGGTGCCGCCGGCGTTTTCGGCTATCTCGGTCAATGGCGTTCGCGCCTACAAGTCTGCTCGCGAGGGCAATGCGGTGGATCTACCTCCGCGCCCCGTCGAGGTCTATGCCGCCGACCTGATCGCCGTAGGCGGCGAGGGTGATACGTGTGTGTGGACCGTGGCGTTCTCGGTGAGCAAGGGCACCTATATCCGTGCGCTCGCTCGCGACCTGGGCCGCGCCTGCGAGAGCGCCGCGCACATTTCCGCGCTGCGCCGCACGGCCTCCGGTGTTGTTTCCATTGGCGCTTGTCATGCGGTGGAGGAGCTTTCTCCCGAGTCCGCGGCTGGCTTTGCCTTGGATCCCATTGCGGCCCTGGGCGCCACGCGTGTTGACTTGCCGGGCAATCTTTCCGACGATCTGCTCTGCGGCCGACGCATTCCCGTTGAGCGTGCGCTTGCCGATTTCGATGCCTCAAAGGCGCCGTTTGCGTTGGTGCTCGATGGGGGACTCAAGGCGCTCGCTCGCATTGAGGGCGGCCGCTTTGTCATGGAGCACGTGTTTCCGCAGGCAATCGGCGGTGTTCGATGATGTTGTCCGCTCACGAGCTCGCGCGTGTCTTTTTCGCGGGCGAGTCGGACGAGGCTCGCATCGTTACTGCCGATACGTTTGGTGAGTGCGAGCACTTGGGTGCCGCATCGATCGCCATTGGCGTGTTCGACGGCGTGCACCGTGGACACCAGGAGCTCATTGCGGCGCTTGTCCGTGATGCCCGTGCCCATGGCTGCAAGGCGGTCGTAGTTACCTTCGATCCCGACCCGGACGTTGTGGTGAGCCCTTCGCCCGCTCAAAAATTGATGACGACGGCCGACCGTCTGCATGCCTTGGCTCAGACCGGGGCCGATGCGGTGGTGGCCGTTCCCTTTACGTCTGAGGTTGCGGCGCTTGACCATGTTGATTTTCTCTCGCTGGTGTCGCGTTTGGTCGACGTTCGATCGATTCGCGTTGGCAGCGACTTTAGGCTGGGTCGTGGCGGTGCTTCTGGTGTTGCCGAGATGCGCGCCTGGGGTTCCGAGCACGGCGTTGACGTGTATGGTCACGATCTGCTTTGCGAGGGCGGTGAGGCCATTTGCGCCACCCGCATTCGTCATGAGCTGGGACAGGGTCATGTGGAGCTTGCTGCTGAGTTACTCGGCCGCCCGTATATGGTGCGTGGCGGTGTTACTCGCGGCCGTCACGAGGGTTCTGGCATGGGCTTTCCCACGGCAAACCTGCAGGTTCCCGACGGCATTCAGGTGCCTGCCGATGGCGTGTATGAGGG
>URDZ01000129.1:0-4344 GCA_900546725.1 uncultured Collinsella sp.
CAGCAGGGGCTCTCAATGTTTTTATGTCCTGCTCATATCGTCTCTGCCGGCAGTTGGGGACATTCCTTGTGCCAGCGTTGCATCGAGTGCTTGGGAAACCGCGACCCGGTTTTTGGCCGAATAGTGGGTCGCATTTTCCGGATGGGGTGGGTTGCGGAAAGTGCGACCCGGAATATTGCTCTGAAACGGGATGCGGTTTCCCTGATGTGCCTCAAACGGAAAGCGCATCCCATTCCGGAGCTCCAAAACGGGATGCGCTTTCTGCGCGGAAGAATTGTCGCAGCTGCGTTAAGCAGTGTCGCTCGTTACTCGCCCAGGATCAGCGCTGCGAGCTCGTCCTGGGTGTCCACCACGTAGTCGGCGCCGGCGGCTTCCAGCTCTGCGCGGCCGCGGAAGCCCCAGCTGACGCCCGCACTCTTAAGGCCGGCGTTGTGACCGGTCAGGATATCGACATTGGAATCGCCCACATAGAGCGTGGTCGACGGATCGGCGCCTAGCTCTTTCATCACATGCAGTGTAACAGGCGCCTCGGGCTTGGGCGGAAACGCATCGACGTGGCCCTGCACCAGCGCAAAGCGCTCGGAACCAAAATACTTCTCGATAAGCGGAGCCGCCGAGACGTGGTCCTTGTTAGTGAGCACGGCAAGTTGCACACCCGCGGCGCGCAAGCGGTCGAGCATCTCGATCGTGCCGGCATAGGGGGCGGTGTGGTCCTCCTTGTGCTCGCCGTAGTAAGCCCTAAACTCGGCAAGCGTCTGCTCAAACATGCGGCCGTCGCCCGCATACTCGGCGGGCATAAAGCGCTCAACCAGCTTGAGCATGCCGTTTCCCACCTTGTAGCGGTACTCGTCGACGGCAAACGTAGGCCAGCCGTGCGTCTCGCAGGTATGGTTGCCGGCGGTCGCCAGGTCCTCGAGCGTGTTGAGGATGGTGCCGTCCAGATCAAAAATCACATGGGAAAAAGCTGCTGCCATGAAAGCTCCCGTCATTGGGTTTCAAAACGCACCCCATGATACTGGGCATGCGTGCCGGGCATGTTTGGAATCTGAATATCTTTAATAGCCCTGAGCCTTTGTCGTTAGCAAATTCTCGGCAGCTGCTCTCCTACGAGCATGTCGAGGATGCGGGTCGAGCCCCAGCCGGTACGTACGCGCACGGCGGGGCGGGTGCCCTCGGCAAGTGGCAGCACGCGACCGATGACGGCGGCATTCTCGCCGTAGCGGGCGGCGCGCATGGCGGCCAGCGCGGCATCGGCTTGCTCGGCAGGCACGACGGCAACCATCTTGCCCTCGTTTGCCACCTGCAGTACATCGTAGCCGAGCATTTCGCAGGCGGCCTGCACGTCGGGACGCACGGGCACGGCATCTTCGTCGACCTCCATGGCAACACCGCTGGCCTGGGCAAACTCGTTGAGTGTGGACGCCAGGCCACCGCGCGTGGGGTCGCGAAAGCAACGCGTGCCGGGCGCTGCGGCCAAAACGTCGGCAATCAGGTGGTTGAGCGGCGCGGCATCGCTTTCGATGGTGCTCGAAAACGCCAGGCCCTCGCGTTGGCTCATGATGGCGATACCGTGGTCGCCCAGTGTACCCGAGACCAGGATGACATCGCCGGGCTGGCAGTCTGCGCCGCTGAGCGCCACGCCCGCGGGTACCTCGCCCACGCCGGCGGTATTGATATAGACGCCGTCGGCCCCGCCGCGCTCGACCACCTTGGTGTCGCCCGTGATTATGGACACGCCCGCCTCGTGCGCCGTCTCGGCCATCGTCTGCACAATCTGGCGGAGCTTATCCATGGGATAGCCCTCTTCAAGGATAAAGCCGCACGACAGGTAGCGCACGTTGGCGCCCGAGGTCGCGACATCGTTAACGGTTCCGCACACGGCGAGGCGGCCGATGTTGCCACCGGGGAAGAACTGCGGCGAGACTACAAAGCTGTCGGTCGACATGGCGATGCGCCCGCTCGCGGGCAGCGCGGCGACGCCGGCATCGTTGCCTTCGAGCAGCTCGGGCGAACCAAAGGCATCTAAAAAGACCTCATCGATGATGCGCTTCATCATCTGTCCGCCGGAGCCGTGGCCCAACAGGACGGTGCTATCGGTGATGCTATGGGACATATCCAAAACTCCAATCGTGGGAGGTGTCAGTGCGCGGGGGCGTTCGGGCTAGACTCGGTAACGGTAGTACGCCGCGCAGCTGCCTTCGGAACTCACCATGCACGGGCCGACGGGGTGCTCGGGCGTGCAGGTGCGGCCAAAGAGCGGGCAGCTGCTCGGCGTAATGGCTCCGCGCAGCACGTCGCCGCAGCGGCATCCGCGCGGCTCAACCGTCGGCTCAACGGGTACGTCAAAGCGAACGCGGGCATCAAAGCGCGAGAGCTCGGGGCGGATGGAAAGGCCCGAGTTGGCAATCGGCCCCAGCCCGCGCCACGTGGTGTCGCATGGCTCAAACACCTGCTCGACCAGCTGGCGCGCCACGGGGTTGCCGTCTGCGTTGACGCCACGGCGGTAGGCGTTGTCAATCGCCGGCCTGTCCTCGACAACCATCTGGACCAGCATGCAGATGCCCTGCAGGATATCGACCGGTTCAAATCCCGTGACCACGCCCGGGGTATTGAATTCGTCGACCAAAAAGCTAAAGGGCGCCAAGCCCGTGATGGTGGCGACGTGTCCCGGCAGGATAAAGCCGTCGATGGCGGTCTCGGGATCGTTAGCGATGGCGCGCAACGCCGGCGGCGTGGTCTTGTGGGCGCAATAGACCGAGAAGTTCAAAAGCCCGCGCGCTTCGGCCTCCAAGATGGCGGCGGCGATGGTGGGCGTTGTGGTCTCAAAGCCCACGCCCATAAAAATAACCGGGCGATCGGGGTTTTGCTCGGCAATGTCGAGTGCATCGAGCGGGGAGTACACAATGCGAATGTCACGCCCTGCCGCCTTTTGTGCAGCGAGCGAGGTGGACGATCCGGGCACGCGCATCATGTCGCCAAAGGTGGTGATGATGGCGCCGTCTATGTTGGCGAGCGCGATTGCGTGGTCGATGTCGCGGTTGGCGGTGACGCAGACGGGGCAGCCCGGGCCGCTCAGCAGCTTGAGCCCGGCCGGCATAATGGAGCGAAAGCCATAGCGCCCGATGCTCACGGTATGCGTGCCGCAGACTTCCATAAGGTTGATGGTGCGGTCGCCGACAAGCTCATGAATGCGCTCGATGAGCTCGCGAGCCAGCTTGGGATCGCGGAATGCCGAGAAATCGATACCGGAGCGCGCCGGCTGCTCGGGCGCCACTAGTAAGCCTCCGCCGGGTTGGTGGTCAGCTGGTCTTCTTCGACCAGCTCGGACATGGCATTAACAAGCTCGAGCGTTTCCTGTGCTTCCTGCTCGTCGACAATCTGGATGCCAAAGCCGGCGTGTACGAGAATATAGTCGCCAACCTGCGCCGTCGGCACGAGTCGCAGCGACACGGGGCGCTCGATGCCCATCATGTCGACGGTGGCCTTGAGGTCGTCGTCGCGTTTGACTACTTTACCGGGAACGGCAAGGCACATATTGTTCCCCTTTTATACGCTTTGCGCTGGACGGGCGCTCAATAATCCATCAGTTGATGGTAGCGCTCGCGGGCGCTGCGGGCAAACGCGCTACACCTGTGAGACGGCGGCTTGCGGGCTGGCCGAACAGCCTACTGCGATGCAACCTGCGCAAGACGAGCGCTTGCGACTGCCGCCTGACCGTAGGCGATGCAGCCGTCATTGACGGGTACGGTGTGGGGGACAAGGACAGTAAGGCCTGCGCTTTTGAGCTCGCGGGCGAGGAGCTGAAGCAGAAGTCGGTTCATGAAGACGCCGCCCGAGAGCGCGACGGTGTCGATGCCCTCGTGCACGCAGATATCGCTGGCGATGCGCGCCGAGGAGCGCGCGACGGAGACATGGAAATCGAGTGCGAGCCTGTCGGCGGGCGCTCCGGCTTCAATTCCTCCCAAAAGTGCCTCAAAGAGTGCTTTCTGGTCCAGAACATAGGGGCCGTCCAGCCACGATGGGCCAGATGCGAAATAGCCGGCGTTGTTGTCGGGAAAATGGGCGATTTCGTTGTCGAGCGCGCGCCAGGCGGCAGCCTCAAGCTCGATGGCGGGTTCGCCCTCGTAGGTTGCCTTGTCGCAGATGCCCAGAATTGCTGCCGCGGCATCAAAGAGACGCCCCATGCTGCTGGTACGCGGGCTGTTGATGCCGCGCTCGATCATGGTGGCTGTCACGCTGCGCGTTTGCTCGTCGAGGCTGTCCAAAAGCCGAGCGGCACCTGGGTGCTCGAGCAGACCGAGCTCACTGAGCAGGGCAAAGGCGTTGCGGCGGGCGTCGCGCACG
>URDZ01000130.1:0-4280 GCA_900546725.1 uncultured Collinsella sp.
ACCTGTGCGTCAACGGCGCCAGCCTCAATGCCCGCGACGGACGCAACGCAAACGCCGCCCTGCTCGTTAACGTCACGCCTGAGGACCTTCCCAACGATGACCCGCTCGCCGGCATCGAGCTCCAACGTGCCTGCGAGGCGGCCGCCTATCGCCTGGGCGGTTCCAACTGGAACGCACCGGCACAACTCGTCGGAGATTTCCTCGCAGAACGCGCCAGCAAGGCGCCCGGAAAGGTAAAGCCCACCTATCCGCTCGGTGTGACCTGGACGGCAATTGACGAAGCCCTGCCGCAGCATATCGTCGAGTCGCTCCGCCTGGGACTTCCCCTACTCGGAAAAAAGCTACGAGGTTACGACCGTCCCGATGCCGTTCTTACCGGCGTGGAGACTCGTTCGAGCTCACCGGTCACTGTCACCCGAGACCGAACGTGCCATGCCGTGTCGACCCCGGGCCTCTACCCTTGTGGTGAGGGAGCTGGATATGCCGGCGGCATCATGAGCGCGGCCACCGACGGCATTCGTTGTGCCGAAGCCCTGATCGCAGACCTCTAACGCACGAATTCCAGCGCGCAAAAGACATAGGCCCCGAGCTCCACAGGGAACTCGGGGCCTGTTCGCTATTTCTTAAACCGTGCACCCTGGCGTTTTCTGCCCGATGCGAACGTGGAACCCTTGCGGGCCTGCAAACGCAAGCGCTCGATCGTCTCGTCCTCAGACGCACCCTCGAGCATCGCCCGAATCTGAACGACGGCATCGCGCAGGCGCGCCGCCTCCTCAAAGTCCATGGCGGCAGAAGCGTTACGCATATCCTCTTCCATGGTTTCGACGATCCGCACAAGCTCGTCATGCGGCAGTTCTTCCAACTGCTCCGCAAGTGTCTGCTCGGGCGCCACCGTTTCCGGCACACCGCCCTCGCCCGACTCATCGGGCGTATAGAATGCGCCATGGCCAAGAGAGTCGCCCTTCGAGCGTCCTTTGGAGCCCACAGTTTTTTCGGCCTCGGCAATAAAACTTGAGATGTCGTTGATGGCCTTGCGCACTGTCTTGGGCACAATGCCATGCTCTTCGTTATATGCCATCTGAATCTCGCGACGGCGCTGCGTCTCCTCGATGGCCTCTTTCATCGAATCGGTCACAACGTCCGCATACATGATGACTTCGCCATCGGCGTTACGGGCCGCGCGGCCAATCGTCTGAATCAGCGAACGGCGGTTGCGCAAGAATCCTTCCTTATCGGCATCGAGAATTGCCACCAGTGAGACCTCGGGAAGATCCAAGCCCTCGCGAAGCAGGTTGATGCCAACGAGAACATCGATCTTGCCCTCGCGCAGCGTTCGCAGGATCTCGACACGGTCCATTGTCGCCGTATCAGAATGCATGTAATTGACCTTAATGCCCGCATCAAGCAAATGGTCGGTCAGGTCCTCGGCCATGCGCTTGGTCAACGTGGTCACCAGCACGCGCTCCTTGCGGGCAACGCGCTCGCGAATCTCGTCCTCAAGATCGTCAATCTGACCGCGAACCGGACGCACATCGATCTTGGGATCGAGCAGACCGGTCGGACGAATAATCTGCTCAACGTCGTTCTGGCTAACCCGCAGCTCATAGTCGCCCGGTGTTGCCGAAACGTAGATGAACTGGGGTATCCTTGCCTCAAACTCATCGAAACGAAGCGGGCGGTTATCGAGCGCCGAGGGCAGGCGAAAACCGTGTTCCACCAGCGTCACCTTACGCGAGCGGTCACCTTCGTGCATGCCGCGAATCTGCGGCACCGTCACATGGCTCTCATCGATGATGCAGAGCATATCCTTGGGAAAGTAATCGATTAGGGTAAACGGCGGCTCACCCGGCTTGCGACCGTCCAGATGACGCGAGTAGTTCTCGATGCCGTTGCAAAAGCCCATCGTCTCGAGCATCTCAAGATCATAATCGGTGCGCTGCTGCAGACGCTGCGCCTCGAGCAACTTGTCGGTCGCCTTGAGCTCCGCCACGCGCTTCTCGCACTCTTCGCTGATCGATTTCAGAGCCGCCTTGACCTTCGGCTTCTCGGTCACATAGTGTGATGCCGGCCATACGGGGATGGCCTCGTACTCACGAAGCATCTCACCGGTGACCTCATCGATCTCGGCAATCAGCTCGACCTCGTCGCCAAAGAACTCAAACCGCAACGGATGCTCAGCATAAGGCGGATACACGTCGACAACATCGCCGCGCACGCGGAACGTGCCACGCGCCAGGTCATAGTCATTGCGATCATATTGAATGTCGATAAGCGCATGGATAAAGTCATCGCGCTCGAGCGGCACCTTCTTGTCGACGTTTGGAGCCAGACCCGCATAGTCCTCAGGAGAGCCAATGCCATAGATACACGAGACCGATGCGACAACGATCACATCACGTCGAGAGAGCAGTGACGCGGTCGCCTGATGGCGCAGCATCTCGACCTCTTCGTTAATTGAGGAGTCTTTCTCGATATATGTATCGCTTTGCGGCACATACGCCTCGGGCTGATAGTAGTCGTAATACGAGACAAAGTAGACCACAGCGTTATTGGGAAAGAACTCTTTGAGCTCGCTCGCAAGCTGGGCAGCGAGCGTTTTATTCGGAGCCATGACCAGCGTCGGCTTTCCCAGGGCCTCAATAGTCTTTGCCATCGTGAAGGTCTTGCCCGAACCAGTCACGCCCAGCAAAACCTGATAGCGGTCTCCGTCCCTCACGCCCTGCACAAGCGACTCAATGGCTTTAGGCTGGGAACCGGCAGGCTCATAGGGAGAAACGACCTTAAACGGCACGTCAGAGCCTTCAACGCCAAAGCGCTTAAGTTCACCACCAACGCGTTCTACTTCAAATTCCGCCATGGATACTCCTAACTCATATATCTGCAGTATACGCAGGCGGCAGGCATAGTCCTATACGAACCGATCGGGATAGAGGGTCTTGTAGCGAGCCCAGGCATTATTGACACGAATCAGATACGCCTGCGTCTCGGGAAAGGTAATTGCATTATGAAGCGACGTACCCTGCTGCGCCCATCCATCGACATTGCCCATGCCGGCGTTATAGGCGGCGATGGCACTATCCGTCGACCCGTTGAAATAGGCGAGAAGATACGAGAGGTATGCGCAGCCAAACTCGATATTCGTAGCCGGATCGTTAAGATTGTCGGCCGAATACTCCCCTCCGTCGACAAGGCCCTTGGCAATCATATCCTGGGCAGTCTCGGGCATCAGCTGCATCAATCCCTGAGCACCCTGATTCGACTCGGCCTCGGGATCCCAATTCGATTCCGACTTAATGACAGCGCACACCAGATACGGATCCAGATTATGCGAAATACTGGATTGCTTTACATACGCCTCGTAGTCAATCGGATACAGCGGCTTAAAGAAAGCGGCAGGGGCACACGAGTAGACGAGCGAAATAAGGCCGAAGACGAACACAACGGCAAGTGGCGTCACGCGATACCACGTAAAGAAACGTGCCTTAGGCATCGGCCTCCTCCTTATCCGGAGTATCTATAAACCCGTGGCATGCAAGCCATGAGTCAAGCTGCTCAAAGAGCGAATTATCGCCTGCGGCATTATCAATCACCGTTGTAGCGAGATTGCACAGCGCAGACTCATCGGGCTGGCAAGCAGAACGAGCATCGAAATCGGATGGCTCCATGCCACGTTGAATAGCGCGCTCGCGACGAACTGACAAAGGGGCGCTGATGACCAGAATTTCATCAGCCAAGCCAAATGCATCCTCAAAACCAGTCGGAGCAGAAACCTCGACCACCGCAAAGGGATAACGGGGAGATGAAACCGTACAACAAACCGGATCGAGAATCCTAAGCGAAAGCTGTTCAATGAGGACAGGATGCACAATGCCATTGAGCCGTGCGACCGAATCAGGAGAAGCAAAAGCTCGAGAAGCGAGGATGCCGCGGCGAATGCCGCCTTCCTCATCCAAAATGTCCCAACCGAATTCATCCGCGAGTGTATTGACGATATCAGAGCCCGGCACATACAGCGATTTTGCAAGCTCATCCAGATCGATAAGCATAGCGCCACGAGATTCGAAATAGCGGCAGGCAGTCGACTTACCCGAAGCAATATTGCCCAAGACAAATACGGTAAACATCAAGCCCTCCCTAACGCCAATGCGAGTAATTATCGCTCAAATACACTAGATGGACTCAAAATACAGCCAAACAGTAAGAGCGTATACGGGGGAGCTAGGTCCCAAAGTACAACGTGTATATAACCCAAAAAAGGGGGAGGCCGCGAGGCCTCCCCC
>URDZ01000131.1:0-4213 GCA_900546725.1 uncultured Collinsella sp.
GAGGAGACGCCTGGGGCTGGCAGTCTAGGTGGTACGAAAAATTGTCCGCACCCCCAGAACGTCCCCAACGACTATCCCGGCAATTAGCCCAAGGAGTGTCCCCAAGTGCCGGCACATAAGGAACGTCCCTAAGTGCCAAAACGACTGGTCGGGCAACGCCGATGTTTTGGCGAAGTCAGCGAAAACCCGCCAGAGTGAGCAAGGTGCCTTGAAACGAGGCGGCATTGACCTTCTGGTCATGCCGCCGAAGTTGAAAGGCAGATTGCCGCTCTGGCGGGTTTGCAGCGTCGAGCCGTTACGCGGTTTGGTAAAACCGCGCAACAACTACTTTGGTACCTTGACATTGATTTCTTATGCTCCTAGATTAGTTAGGCACAAAACAATCCCTCTACCTAACTAAAGAAAGGAGCGAAGCTTAGATATGTGTGTTGAACCACTCGTCCTTCCGCATGAGCCCGGCGGTGACCCGTCGCAACCGGTAGACATACCCGAAGCGGTCAGCGCCGAGGACAAACTCGCCAAGCGCATTCTAGGCGGCCTGGGCTTTTGCGGCCATTACATGCACTTTCATGGCGGGGGCGTGTCCGGCAAGGCGCCCATCGTCTGCCTGCTCGCCAAGCAGACGACCGGCGAGCTGTCCCAACAGGAACTCGGCATGCACTTCGACCTCAAGCCAGGGTCCCTTTCCGAGATTCTGTCCAAGCTCGAACTGGGCGGTCTTATCGAGCGCAGCCGCAATCCCAAAGACCGTCGGCAGCTCACCATCCGCCTGACCGATGCGGGTTGGGAAAAGGCCCGCGTTGAGCAGGCAGCCCGCATTCGCTTTAGAGAGCAGGCCTTTAGTGCCCTCACTCACGACGAGCGCGAGCAGCTCGCCGAAATGCTCGAGAAAATCCGTGTAACCTGGGAGGAACTGGATGATTAAAACCCTCATGGGCAGCATCCGTGACTATATGAAAGCCACCGTTGCCACGCCATTGCTCGTGCTTGGCGAGGTGCTCTGCGAGATGCTGATTCCATTTATCACCGCCAACCTGATCGACGCCATCAAAGACGGCGCCACCGTAGCCGAGATGCTTCCCACCGCGGGCTTTTTGGTGCTCATCGCGCTGACGTCGCTTGCTTTTGGTGCCGCCGCCGGCGTCACCTGCAGCCATGCGAGCTGCGGCTTCGCCAAGAACCTGCGTCACGACCTGTTCTACAAGATCCAGACGTTCAGCTTTGCCAACATCGATGAGTTCTCGAGCTCCTCGCTCGTCACGCGCCTGACCACCGATATCAACAACGTGCAGCAGGCCTTTATGATGATCATCCGCATCGCCGTGCGCGCGCCGCTGGTATTGATCTTCGCCTTTACTATGGCGTTTATCATGGGCGGCAGCGTCGCCATGGTCTACCTGGTCATCATTCCGCTGCTGGGCTTTGGGCTGTTCTTTATCATCTTTAAGGTGCGCCCCATCTTCTCGCGCGTGTTCCACAAGTACGATGCCCTTAACGAGTCCGTCGAGGAAAACGTCACCGGCATGCGCGTGGTCAAGAGCTACGTACGCGAAGACTTTGAGAAGGAGAAGTTCGCGACCGCCGCGCGCGACGTCCAGATGGACTTCACCCGCGCCGAGAAGCTGCTCGCCTTTAACAACCCCATGATGAACATCTGCGTCAACGGCGCGTTTGTCGTCATCATCTACCTGGGCTCTAAGCTCATCATCACGAGCCAGGGCACGCTGTTCGACGTGGGCCAGCTCTCCTCGATCTTTACCTATGGCTTCCAGATCCTTATGAGCCTGATGCAGCTGTCGATGATCTTTGCCATGGTGACCATGGCCGACGAATCGGCGCACCGCATTACCGAGGTGCTGGCCGCCGAGCCCACGATCGCCGATCCCGCCGAGCCCGTACTCGAGGTCGCCGACGGCTCCATCGACTTTGACCACGTGAGCTTTAAGTATTCCGCGCATGCGAAGCGCCAGGCGCTCGACGATATCGACCTGCACATTAAGAGCGGCGAGACCATCGGCATCATCGGCGGCACCGGCTCGGCCAAGTCCACGCTCGTAAACCTCATCGCCCGTCTGTACGACACCACCGAGGGCACTGTGCGCGTGGGCGGCATGGACGTGCGCGACTACGACTTGGACGCGCTGCGCCACCAGGTCGCCATGGTGCTGCAGAAAAACGTGCTGTTTAGCGGCACCATTGCCGAGAACCTGCGCTGGGGCGACCCGAACGCCACCGACGAGGAGGTCCGCGAGGCAGCGCATCTGGCCTGCGCCGACGAGTTTGTCAACGGCTTCCCCAAGGGCTATGACACCTGGATCGAACAGGGCGGCTCCAATGTTTCCGGCGGTCAGAAGCAGCGCCTGTGCATCGCGCGTGCCCTGCTCCGTCGTCCCAAGATCTTGATCCTGGACGACTCCACCAGCGCCGTCGACACCAAGACCGACGCCAAGATCCGCGCAGGACTGGCAAGCTATCTGCCCAACACGACCAAGCTCATCATCGCCCAGCGCATCAGCTCCGTGCAGGACGCAGACCGCATCATCGTCATGGAAGGCGGCCGCATCGCGCAGATCGGCAGCCATGACGAGCTACTCAAGACGAGCGAGATCTACCGCGAGACCTTTACCTCGCAAAACAAGATGTCTGCCGAGGGCGAAGGGGCCGTCGAGGCCGACGCCGAGGCATCCGTAACGCAAGCCCAGACCCAGGAAGGAGGCGAGGCACATGAGTAAGGCAACGACCGCCGAGCGCGCGCTCAACCGCAAGGGCGGCACCATGTCGCGCCTCATCAAGACGCTCTTTGGCTTCTACCCCGTGCTTTTGCCCCTCGTCGTCGTCGGCGTGGTGCTCTGCGCCATCATCAACTCCATCGGCGCGACCTTCCTTCAGAGCGCCCTGCAGATTATTAGCGAATCGTGGCAGTCGGGCGATTGGGAAGCCGCACAGCCCAAGATCGCACAGCTTGTGACCACCCTCGCCTGCATCTACGGCGTCGGCATCCTGTCTTCGCTCTTCTGGAACCGCGCCATGGCCATCGTCACGCAGGGCTCGCTCGAGAAGCTGCGCGAGAAGATGTTCAACCGTATGCAGGACCTGCCGATTCGCTACTTCGACACGCACCAGCGCGGCGACATCATGAGCCACTACACCAACGACATCGACACGCTGCGCCAGATGATCAGCCAGTCGCTGCCCAACCTGCTCATGACGACCATCGTCATCGTCACGGTGTTCTTTATCATGCTGTACTACAGTGTGTGGATGTGCCTGGTCATTGTGGCCGGCGTCGTCTTTATGACCTTTATGACCAAGCTGCTCGGCTCCAACTCCGCGCGCTTCTTCATTGCGCAACAGACCGAACTCGGCGTGGTCGAGGGCCATATCGAGGAAGTCATGAACGGCCAGAAGGTCGTCAAGGCATTCTGCCACGAGTCTGCCGCCGAGGCCGATTTTGACGAGCGCAACGAAAAGCTCTTCGAGGTCTCGCAGAAGGCCAACATGTACGCCAACATCCTCATGCCTATCCTTATGAACCTGGGCAACCTGCTCTACGTGCTGGTCGCACTGGCGGGCGGCATTTTCCTGGCGCTGGGCGTGCCTAACCTGAGCATCTCGGGCATGACGCTGTCCATCGCCGTCGTAGTGCCGTTCCTCAACATGACCAAGCAGTTCTGCGGGCAGATCGGCCAAATCTCGCAGCAGATCAACGCCGTGGTCATGGGCCTCGCCGGCGCCGACCGCATCTTTGAACTCATCGACGAGAAGCCCGAAGCCGACGAAGGCTATGTGACGCTCGTCAACGCGCAGGTGAACCCCGATACCTGGCAGCTCGAGGAGGCCGACCACCACACCGGCATGTGGGCATGGAAGCATCCGCACCGCGCAACCGGCGAGATCGAGTACGTACCGCTGCGCGGCGACCTGGTCATGGACAACGTCGACTTTGGCTACACGCCCGACCACGAGGTGCTGCACGGCGTGTCCGTGTTTGCCAAGCCGGGCCAGAAGGTCGCGTTTGTCGGCGCCACGGGTGCCGGCAAGACGACCATCACCAACCTTATCAACCGCTTCTACGACATCGCCGACGGCAAGATCCGCTACGACGGCATCAACGTCAACAAGATCCGCAAGGCCGATCTGCGCCGCTCGCTGGGCGTGGTGCTGCAGGACGTGAACCTGTTCACCGGCACCGTGATGGACAACATCCGCTACG
>URDZ01000132.1:0-4213 GCA_900546725.1 uncultured Collinsella sp.
AGCAGCGCCGCGCCGCCGATCATAGCGGGGAGAATCAGCCACGGTGCCACCTTGCGCACGAGACTGAACAGGGCGAAGATGCCGCCTTCGTTGTGGTTATCGGCCTTCATGGCGATTACCACGTACTTGACCGTGGTCACGAGCGTCATGGTCCAGATGACGAGCGAAAGCGCGCCAAGGATCATATCTTCGCTGACGGTGCCGATGCCGCCGTTGTTGGCGACGATTGATTTCATGGTGTACATGGGGCTCGTGCCGATGTCACCGTAGACGACGCCGAGCGTTACGAGCAGCATGCCAGCGGAGAGGGGAATGGCTCCATGCCCGCCTTGACTACGCTGGTCTTGGAGGCTTGCCTCCAGCTTGTTCTGTGCCACGTGGACTCCCTTGGACATCTGGCCTCTGCAAAGAGCAGTAGACCTTTATGCCATCTTTATACATATAAGAGCAGTTTGGCACATCGGGGTGTTTTAGACAATAATCCTCATCTGGGGATTATTCATATACGCAGGTAGTATTTCAGAGCAGGGGCTATTAAGCACGTGCTGTCTGGGCGATGCCAGCCTTGGTGTTTGCGCGTTTGCCGGCGACTTCGCAAAAGATCGCGCCGCCGATGATCAGCGCGGCGCCCATGAGGCGGATGGGCGTCACGGTCTCGCCCAAAAGGGCGACGGAGAACACGACGGCCGAAAGCGGCTCAAGGTAGCCGACGACCGCGACGGTCTGGACGGGCAGCTTGGCGACAGCACTAAAGTAGAGTAGGCAACCGATACCGGTGTTGACAATGCCGAGCATGGCGACGGCACGCCAATCAATGCTGGCGGTGACGCCGGCGGACAGGAATGAGGGGGCGCCCTGCGTGAGGAGCGTAAGGACCAGCGCGGTCAAAAAGGCGGCGCTCACCTGGAGCGTGGAGTTTTCGAGGCCTTCGATGTGTGGCGCACCCTTGCTGGCGATGACCATCAGCGCATAGCAAAATGCCGAGGCGATGCCGCAAGCGATACCCGCAATGGGCATATTGCCGCCTAGACCTTGTGCCGCAATGAGAAAAGCACCGCAGGCGACGGCGATAAAGCCGGCGATTTTGCTGCCGGTCAGCTTTTCGCCAAAGATGAGCGGGGAGAGCGCCATGACGATGATGGGGCCGCAGTAGTACAGCAGCGAGGATACGCCGACGCCAATCGTCTGGTAGGCGCGGAACAGAAAAATCCAGCTGGCGCCCAGCGCGGCTCCCGAGAGGAGGAGGGCTGCGGCTTCGCGGGGGCGGGATGGCGCCTGCAGCTTATGGCGTTGGGTGACGGCGAGGATGGTGACAAGCGAGAGTGCGCCCAAAAACGTGCGCAGTAGCACGATATCGGAGCTCGGCAGCGCAATGGCAGCGGCGATGATGCCGTTGGAGCCAAACAATAGCAATGCTGCTAAGTACGCAAACAGTCCGTTGTTCATGCGCTGAAATCCCCTCTATATCCGAGCATGTTCACTATGGGTGAACTGGCTATAGAAGAAAAGCGAATATAATTCATAGATAACATGACAAAAGCTCATGCATATGTGGAGGGGTGCCGTGGAAACGAATGTTCAAAAGATGCAGGTCCTGCTCGAGACCGTGCGCGCCGGCAGTTTTACGCGCGCCGCCGAGCGGCTGAGCTATTCGCAGTCGGGCGTGAGCCGTATGGTGGCCGATCTTGAGGCCGACTGGGGCTTTAAAGTGCTTGATAGAAGCCGCGAGGGCGTAGTGCTTTCTGCCGACGGGCGGCAAGTTATGCCGGCGGTTGAGGCGCTCTGTGAGGAATTCACTCGCCTGCAGCGACGGGTGGATGAGATGCGTGGGCTCATGCGCGGCAAAATCTGCATCGGTACGTTTTCGAGCGTGGCGACCCACGTGCTGCCGCCGGTGATTGCGCACTTTCGCGCCGATCACCCGGACGTCGATTACGAGCTGCTGATGGGTGATTACTCCGAGATTGAGCAATGGGTGGCGGAAGGCCGCTGCGACTTGGGCTTTATTCCGCGCGAGCCGCACGGTGCCGGCATGGCGTCGCGGCCGTTGGTGCAAGACGAGCTGATGGCCGTGGTGCCAGCGAACTCTTCGCTTGCCATCGCGGAGGTCGTTTCCCTTGCCGATTTGGCCAACGAGCAGTTTATTCTGCTGGAACGCGGTAGCGACGACGAAATAACGCCGCTGTTTCGCCGCGCGGGCCTGGCAGTGCGCTCAAAACTGTCGACCTGGGATGACTATGCGATTATGGCCATGGTCGAGGACGGCCTGGGCGTGAGCGTTCTTCCGGCGCTCATCTTGCGCCGCTGCCAGTTCGATGTCGCCGTGCGCCCTCTCGAGGGACATCCTCATCGGCAGATCAACGCCATATACCGCACCGCTGACGTTTCGCTTGCGGCGGCTCGTTTCCTTGAATATCTCTAAAAGCGCGTACCTGTTGTCTACTTTGGGACAATTCTCGGGGTTCGGTACATTTTCTTATGAAATTGAACTTTCGGATAATGCGCCGCGCTATACTGCTGCCTAAATTGAACTCAGGTTCAATTTGTGTTCTATAAATTGAACTTTGCCAGCAAGGAGGTTCTAATGGCCCAAGAGACGTTTAGCGATCGCCTGCGACAGACCATGTCCGATCGCGACGTTCGCCAGTCGGATGTAATCCGCGCATCGGAGATGCTCGGCAAAAAACTCGGCAAGAGTCAGATGAGCCAATATGTGAGCGGCAAGACGATCCCGCGGCGCGATGTGGCAGAGCTGCTCGCCCGTATTTTGGAGGTCGATGTTTCCTGGCTGCTCGCCAGTGACGCCGATCAAGTCGAGACGTCCTCGTCCCATAACGTTGCCAAATCCGAACCTAGTCCCTCAGCTCAAATTCCAAGGAGCACCACCATGCGTACTTTTTCTAAATCCACCAAGCTCGATAACGTCCTGTATGACGTGCGCGGTCCCGTCGTCGACGAGGCTGCCCGTATGGAGGACGAGGGCGAGCGCATCCTCAAGCTCAATATCGGCAACCCGGCGCCCTTCGGTTTTCGCACGCCCGACGAGGTTATCAAGGACATGCGCCAGCAGCTGCCCGACTGCGAAGGCTATTCCAACTCGCGCGGCCTGTTCTCTGCGCGCAAGGCGATCATGCAGTATTCGCAGATCAAGGGCCTGCCCAATGTTCAGATGGAGCATATCTACACGGGCAACGGCGTGTCCGAACTCATTCAGCTTTCGATGAACGCTCTGCTCGACAATGGCGACGAGATTTTGATCCCCAGCCCCGACTATCCGCTCTGGACGGCGTGCGCAACCCTCGCCGGCGGTCATCCCGTGCACTATCTATGCGATGAGCAGGCGGATTGGTATCCCGACCTGGAGGATATGGAGTCCAAGATCACGAGCGCGACCAAGGCCCTCGTCATCATCAACCCCAACAACCCCACGGGCTCGGTCTACCCGCGCGAGGTGCTCGAGGGCATCGTCGAGGTTGCGCGCAGGCATCAGCTGATGATCTTTGCCGATGAGATCTACGACCGTCTGTGCATGGACGGCTACGAGCACGTCTCGATTGCCTCGCTCGCTCCCGATCTGCCCTGCGTTACCTTTAGCGGCCTTTCCAAGTCGCACATGATTGCGGGCTATCGTATTGGCTGGATGGTGCTTTCGGGCAACCAGCGCTGCATGAGCGACTTCATCATGGGCATCAACATGCTCTCCAACATGCGCCTGTGCTCCAATGTGCCGGCTCAGTCGATCGTTCAGACGGCGCTCGGCGGACACCAGTCGGTCAATGACTACATCCGTCCCGGAGGTCGTGTCTACGAGCAGCGCAACTTTGTGTATGAGGCACTCAACAAGATCGATGGCATCTCGGTGGTCAAGCCGCGCGCGGCATTCTATATCTTCCCCAAGATGGATGTTAAGAAGTTCAACATCACCGATGACGAGCAGTTTGCCCTCGACCTGCTGCACGAGAAGAAGATTCTGATCACGCGCGGCGGCGGCTTTAACTGGGCCGAGCCCGATCACTTCCGCATCGTGTACCTGCCGCGCATGGAAGTGCTCAAAGAGTCGCTCGAAGACCTCGCCGACTTCTTTGACCATTACCGCCAATCGTAGGGGATTAGGTGCCTGCCGCCGCAAGAATCGAGACGTCGCAGGATAGACATACGACAGACACTATGACCCAATCCGAGGGCACGGAAACGACAGGAGCCCCCGCTCGTG
>URDZ01000133.1:0-4210 GCA_900546725.1 uncultured Collinsella sp.
CGTCAGGTACAGCGAGAGCTCCGAGCGCGTGAAGCCCAGATCGTCGCACACGGGCACGAAGAACACTCCCGCGGCGTCGAGCACGGCGCCCTCCAGGGGATGTTGGGCTCCCGTGGTGCGCAGGCGACGCTCGGCGTCCATGCCGAGGGTGCATGCCATGAGCGCGGTAAAGCGGGCATCTTTGAGATGTCGATAGATATCGCGACCTCGCAGCTCAACGTTGGTGCCGACCAAGCGAATGCAAGGCTCACTTTGTTCGTCCACGCCCGTGGCATCGACGGCAAACACGCGGCGCACGCCACGGGGCTCAATGTCCAGTTCCAGACGTTCAACGACAAGCTCAATACGTCGTGACAGTTCGGGCTCAATCTGCTGGCCGCCGTAACCCAGATACCGCAGCATCTCGGCACGGTCGACACGGGGATGGTGCGCGGCATCGACACGGTAAAGCGCCGGCGACGCAAGGTCGGCCGGCACTTCGACAGCGGTTGTATCGATGTGCGGTTTTTCCATTACCCCAGGCGCTCCATAATGGTCGCGGCGATCGCAGGACGGTTCATAGTGTACAGGTGCAGGCCGTCGGCGCCGTGCTCCTTGAGGTCGCAAAGTTGGCGGGCGGCATAATCTACACCGGCTGCCTGCAGGCTCTCGGGGTCGTTCTCGTACTTGGCGAGAATCTTGATGACGGGGGAGGGCAGCGACGCGCCGCACATAAAGACCATGCGGCTGATCTGGGACTTGCCCATAAACGGCATGATGCCCGCGGTAATGGGCACGGTGATGCCGACCTTGTCGGCAAGCTCGCGGAAGCGGTAGAAGCACTCGTTATCAAAGAAGAGCTGCGTCACAAAGAAGCTTGCGCCGGCGTCCTGTTTTTGCTTGAGGTGTTCGACCGAGAGGTTGAGATCCTCACAGGCAATGTGGCCCTCGGGGTAGGCTGCGGCGCCCACGCAAAAGCCGGCGTCGACGAGCTCGGGGATGAGGTCGCGGGCGTAGGCGTAGTCGGAGGCGGGCTTGTCGTCCTCGGTCGCGCCGGCAGGGAGATCGCCACGCAGGGCCAGGATGTTTTCAACGCCGGCGGTGCGATACTCGTCGATCTTGGCGGCGATATCGGCATGCGAGCGGCCCACGCAGGTAAGGTGTGCCACCGAGGGCGTGTCGAATTCGCTCGAAATCATATGCGCGATGGGGGCGGTGGTGGCACCGTTGCCCGAGCCGCCGGCCGAGCAGGTGACCGAGACAAAGCTCGGCGAAAGCTTGCACAGGTTGCCTGCCACTTCGCGAGCCGTGTCGAGGGTGAGCTCGCCCTTGGGCGGGAACATCTCAAACGAAACGGGCGCGGTGCCCTGGGATGCTGCCTGCTTAAAAACCTCGTCGACGCGCATATCGTGCTCCTCTAGATACGTAATAGTGTGATGTGTTGTAAGGATTCTACAGCACCACTGTGTCACGGTGGAGTTTCACTCGTTATTCGGGGATACCAATCAAAGATGCCTTGCTATCGGCTTTCTCTATAACAGAGCGGCTAATCTAGGCACGGACTATAAAGACTGGTATCTGATGCAAAATACCAGTTAATAGAGCTCCATCCCAAATTGACTACCCTTAAACCATGGGGAGAGGTCTGCAATTTATGCAGTTGATTGGCTGTTGAGGGTGGCAACGCCGCCTCGATAGGGTAACCTCATTGATTGGTTTCGCGACAGCAACATAACGGTAATGTCGCGGAAACACGGCGAGTCTAAGCTATGACTCGTTCGTTAGTAATCAACACCGCTTCTCACGCGGTGCCGATACGAAGGGAGTTCCGTATGGCCGAACTTACTGACCGCTTCGGGACCATGGTGTTCTCTGAGGAAGTCATGAAGGACTACCTCCCCAAGGACATTTGGAAGCGCCTTGCTGCAACCCTCGAGGGCGGTGAGCCGCTCGACCTGGATGTGGCCAACGCCGTTGCCCATGCCATGAAGGTCTGGGCCATCTCCAAGGGTGCGACGCACTATGCGCACTGGTTCCAGCCGCTTTCGGGCATTACTTCCGAGAAGCACGACAGCTTCCTCGAGCCCAACCATGACGGCACCGCCATTACCAAGTTTACGGGCAAGAACCTCATCCAGGGCGAGCCGGACGCCTCCAGCTTCCCCAACGGCGGCCTGCGTGCCACCTTCGAGGCCCGTGGCTACACCGCTTGGGATCCCACTAGCCCCGCCTTCATTAAGGACGATGTCCTGTGCATCCCCACGGCTTTCTGCTCCTACACGGGCGAGGCCCTAGACAAGAAGACCCCGCTGCTGCGCTCCATGACCGCGCTCTCGCGTGAGTCCAAGCGCGTTCTGGCGCTGTTTGGCAAAACCCCCAAGAAGGTCGTTCCTTCCGTGGGCGATGAGCAGGAGTACTTCCTGATCAAGAAGGACGCTTACCGCAAGCGCAGGGACCTGGTCATCACCGGCCGCACCCTCTTTGGCGCCGCTCCCTGCAAGGGCCAGGAGCTCGAGGAGCACTACTTTGGCGCTATCCGCCCCACCGTCTCGGCCTATATGAAGGACCTGGACGATGAACTGTGGGCGCTTGGCATTCCTGCCAAGACCAAGCACAACGAGGTCGCTCCTTGCCAGCATGAGCTCGCCCCCGTCTATGGCGAGGTCAACGAGGCCATCGACCAGAATCTGGTCATGATGGAGAAGATGAAGCTCATCGCCTCCCGCCACGACTTGGTCTGCCTGCTGCACGAGAAGCCCTTCGAGGGCATCAACGGTTCGGGCAAGCACAACAACTGGTCGCTTGGCACCGAGTCCGAGAACCTGCTCGACCCGGGCGACACCCCGCTCGACAACCTGCAGTTCATCGTCTTCCTCACCGCGGTGATCGAGGCCGTCGATAACTATCAGGAGCTCCTGCGTGCCTCCGTTGCCTCGGCCGGCAACGACCATCGTCTGGGCGCCAACGAGGCTCCTCCGGCGATTATGTCCATCTTCCTGGGCGACCAGCTTACCGAGGTCGTCGAGAAGATCATCGATGGCAAGGCTTCTGTCCATGCTACGCGCGGCGTGCTCGATCTGGGCGCCGATACCCTGCCCAAGCTGATGCAGGATAACACCGACCGCAACCGCACCTCCCCGTTCGCCTTCACTGGCAACAAGTTCGAGTTCCGTGCCTGCGGCTCCGAGCAGAACGTCTCCGACTCCAACCTGGTGCTCGATGCCGCCGTGGCCAAGTCGCTCAAGTCCTTTGCCGACGCACTTGAGGGTACGCCCGAGGATAAGTTCCAGGACGCCGCGCTCGAGTACTGCAAGAAGGTGCTGACCGATCACCAGCGCATCCTGTTCTCCGGCGACGGTTACTCCGACGAGTGGCCCATTGAGGCCGAGAAGCGCGGCCTTGCCAACAACAAGACCACGGCCGACGCCCTGCCCGCCTTTGTTTCCGATAAGGCTATCGCGCTCTTTGAGGAGACGGGCGTCTTGACCAAGGCCGAGGCCCAGTGCCGCTACGACTGCAAGCTCGAGAAGTACAACAAGCTCATGAATATCGAGGCTACCACGATGGTTCGCGAGGCGCGTCGTACCTATCGCCCGGTCATTACCGCCTATGCCACCAAGGTCGCTAAGGGCCTTGAGACTATTCGTGCCGCCGGTGCCGAGGCCGCCATGCAGTGCGAGCAGAACACGCTCAACAAGCTCTGCAACGGTATCACCGCCATCAACGACTCCATCAAGGCGCTCGACGCCGTGCATCAGAAGGCCGAGGCCCTCGATGGCCAGGAGCAGGCCAATGTGTATGCACACGAGGTCGTTCCCGCTATGGATACGCTGCGTGCCGCCGTGGATGCCATGGAAGAGATCGTGGCCGCCGACTACTGGCCGGTTCCGACTTACGACGACATCCTGTTCTACGTGTAGAACGTAGCTGACATATCGTCACGGTATTGGGCCGGGGTCCGCATCGCGCGGGCCCCGGCTTTTTGATTGCGAAGGACGCTTAGGAGTCCGTTTTGCAACTGATTCGCCCACGTGATAAGGGGTCGTGGGCAAAAAACGTCAAATATGAGTACTGTCACAAGTTCTGTAGCATTATCTTTTTGCAAAATATGCGGTATTACGCAACATATGTCCAAGTACTTAGCTGATAAACGCCTGCAATTCTTCCGCCTTAGGACCCCCTGGCGGGTAGCGCGCAGAGATGTGGTGTAAGAGGCGGGGCATACCCCGCC
>URDZ01000134.1:0-4192 GCA_900546725.1 uncultured Collinsella sp.
CGCGGGGCGTCGCCTGTGTTTGGCGGCGCCCCGTTTTTGTGTTGCAAGGAGGGTAAAGGTTTGAACGCCACGGTTGTGATCCCAACATATTGGGCGGGCGATGATATCCAAGCAAACGCTCCCGGCACCTACGATCACTCGACGTCGCTCAATGCCGCCAACCCGGAACTCGATCGCTGCCTGACTTCGCTCGAACAGGTGCGCGACATTCCGCGCATCATTCTCTTGGTGGTCTGTCCGGTTTCCGCCACGGCCGACGTATCCCATCGCGTGCACGAAATCGTTCATGCGCATCCCACGCTTAAGGTCACCATCGTTACCAATACTCAGGCTTCGCGTGTTGCCGACCGCGTGGCACAGATTGCGCCCAAGGGCTCGGGCGAGTGCGTGAGCCTGCGCGGCTACGGCGCCATCCGCAACATGGGTCTTGCCTGCGCGGCGGTGCTGGGGCATGACGCGGTTGTGTTTTTGGATGACGACGAGACCGTCATCGATGCCGACTTTATGAAGCGTGCGACCTATGCACTGGGCCAACAGACGCGTCAGGGCCTGCCGATTTTAGTCAAGAGCGGATATTTTTACGATCGCGACGGGTCGCCGCTGGCTCCCACGGACAAAGCGGGCATTTGCCATCGTTGGTGGACCAAGCGCATCGAGTTTAATCGCTGGATGAAAAAGGCGCTCTCGGGCACCCGCATCTCGCGCTCCAATTACGTGTGCGGCGGCCTGATGGCCCTGCACGCCCGCGCCTTTACGCGCGTGGCCTTCGACCCGTTTATCACCCGCGGCGAGGACCTGGACTACCTCTTTAACATGCGCATGTTTGGCTACGATGTATGGTTTGACAACGAGTGGACCGTTCGTCACCTGCCGCCCGAGTCCGAGAAGCGCTCGCCGCGCTTTATGCAGGACGTGTACCGTTGGTACTACGAGCGGGCCAAGCTGACATTCGCTGCGCACCAAAAAGAGCTCATTCCGGTTACGGCTGCATCACTCATGCCCTATCCGGGTCCGTGGATTTCGCGCGAGCTCGACGACCGCGTGCGCAAGACCGCCATGGTCCGCAGCATGTTTACCCGCGAGCACGAGGGGTATCTACGCATTTGGCGCCACGGTATTGACGAGGCCAAGACCTACGCGCGCCAAAACGCCGCAAGCTATCTGCGTTTCCAGAGCTTCTGGCCCAAGATCATGGATGAACTTTGGCGCGACGCACAACTGATTAGCATCCTGGAGGGGGCTGAATGATTGACCGCCGCGCCCAGCGCGATAATTCAATTTCAATCTTTCGCGTGATCGCTGTTGTCTGCGCCATTTTCGTGCTGATGTACTTTGTTTTTGCCCTGGCGACGGGAATCGAGCCAATCGCGACCGTGGTCGCCTGCGCACCGCTGTGCATCTTACTGTGCATTTTTATCTTTTTGACGCTCAATCCCGATTCGGTGCGTTCGCAGTACACCGAAGAGACGCTTTCGGTGGCCTCTGCCATGCTCGAGGACATCAAAGGCGGCCTGACGCAGGAGTCGGCGCGTCTGGTGTGCCAGCGCATTTTGCCCGAGACACGTGCCATGACGGTTGTCATCACCGATGAGAGCAACGTGCTGGCCTGCGCGGGCGAGTTCGAGGAAAAGCTGCTGCCCGATTCACCCATCCACACACTTGCCACGCGCTACGTTATCGAGCACGGCATCGTCCAGTCATTCAACCGCGTGGTGGACGTGGTGGGTTCGGATGGATCACGCAACCATGTTCCCGCCGGTATCATCGCGCCCATCAAGGTGGGCGACCGCACCGTCGGCACGCTCAAGTTCTACTACAAGACCCCGCGTGCCGTCGACCGCACCCAGTATGCGCTCGCCTCGGGCTTTGCCGAGATCCTGTCCACGCAGCTCGCCATCCACGAGCTCGAGGTGCAAAAGGAACTCACGGCCCGTGCCGAGGTGCGCGCCCTGCAGGCGCAGATCAACCCGCACTTCCTGTTCAACACACTCAACACCATCGCGTCGTTTACGCGTACTGACCCGCTACGCGCCCGCGAGCTGCTGCGCGAGTTCTCCTCGTTCTACCGCGCCACGCTCGACAACTCGGGGTCGCTTATCCAGGTCTCGCGTGAGGTTGCCCAGACCAAGCGCTACCTGACGTTTGAGAAGGCGCGCTTTGGCGAGGACCGCGTACTGGCGACCTTCGATGTCTCCGAGGATGTCGAGGACACGCTGGTCCCGGCCTTTGTAATCCAGCCCATCGTCGAGAACGCCGTGCGGCATGGCATGGGCGATGACGGTGCCCTGCGGATCGACGTGACCGTCCATCAAGACGGCGACGACGCAATCCTGATTGCCGTGGCCGACAACGGTGTGGGCATGGACGAGGGCACCGCCGCCAGGCTGTTTGATGATCGCTCCGCCCGTCCCGATGCCAGTTCCCCGCAAGGCGGCGGCGCCGGCGTGGCCATGCATAATATTTCTGAGCGCATCCATCGCTTTTATGGACCGCACTCTTATACGCGCGTCGAATCGGCGCCGGGCAAGGGCACCAAAGTGCTCCTGCATCTTGATTTGTCAGAGAGCATCTTTGACATTCAAGAGTAAAATAAAAGGCTATGGGCTCAACGCCAAGCGGCAGATGCCCAGCGTAGTTTGTTGACGAAAGGTTTAATCCCTATGCTGCGTGCGATGATTGTGGATGATGAGGCCCCGGCCCGTTCGGAACTTCGCTTCTTGCTCGAGCAGACGGGCAAGATCGGCACGATCACTGAGGCGTCGAGCGTCCGCTCCGCCATTGAGATGTTGATGGAAAGCCGCGTCGATGTCGTATTTCTCGATATCTCGATGCCCGGCGCTTCTGGTCTGCAGCTTGCCGAGGCACTGCATAAGCTTAAGAATCCGCCGGCGATTGTGTTTGTGACCGCGTATAGCGATCATGCCGTCGAGGCGTTCGACGTAGATGCCGTCGATTACCTCATGAAGCCGGTTGAGGAGGCGCGCCTGGATCGCGCGATCGAGAAGGTCATGCAGCACGCCAAGCCCGTCACGGACAGCAAGGCAACCATCGAGCGCATTCCGGTGGAAAAGGGCGGCCGTAAGGTCCTCATTCCCGTGGATGACATTCGCTTCATCATGGCCAAGGACGATTACTCCTGTATCTATACCATCGACGATCGTTTTCTATCGACGACTTCGCTGGCGCAGTTCGAGGCCAAGCTTTGCGACTTTGGCTTCTTTCGCGTTCATCGCCGCTATATCGTCAACTTGGCGTGCGTCACGGATGTCGAGACGGTGCCCTCGGGCGCTATCCAACTGGGCATTACGGGCGTCGACGAACGCGTGCCGGTCTCGCGCCGCCGCGTCGTACCGCTCAAAAAGGCCCTGAGCCTCTAGCACGCTGGCCCCGCAGCCCTGTAGACCAAAATCGTCTGCGGAGCCGTGGGGCCTTTTTGTATGTAGATGTTGGATATCGAATCGGTTTTGCGAAAGGGATCCCATGAACAGTGCAGGCGCCAAACGCATCGACATCATCTCGGACACCCACGGCTATCTTTCGCCCGCTCTTCTAGAGGAGCTCAAGGGCGCAGATCTGATCATCCACGCCGGAGACCTCACGTCCGAGATGGACTACGAGCACCTGTGCACCATCGCCCCCGTGCGAGCGGTTCTAGGAAACAACGACTACTACCGCGACTACGGCCCGGATGTAGACCGTCTGGCCATCTTCACCTACGAAGGACTCAAATTCGCCGTAGCTCACTACCGTGAAGACCTGCCCGTGGGATCCGTAGACGTAGCCATCAACGGTCACACCCACGTAACCAAAGAAGCCCAAGTAGGCCGCTGCCTGGTCCTCAACCCCGGCAGCGCCAGCTACCCCAGAGGCACCCGAGGCCCCACCATGGCCAGAATGCTAGTAAAAGACGGCAAGATCATAAGCACCAAGTTTATTGACCTAGACTAACCGCAACAAAAACGGGGGATGTAAAACCGCATCCCCCGTTTTTTATGATCCAAAGGCCGAGTTTCAACAAGAATAATCAGACCAACCCCACCGCGGAGAACGGGGACCTCGAGCCGCGGAAGCGGCGAGGAGCAAGAACTGTTTGGACAAAGTGACGGCAGGGAGGGTCTCCGGGGCTGAGGGCGGGGGTTAAGTTTGTCGCGAGTTCCGCACGCAAAGGAAAGCACTTAATGTGCTTTCCGTC
>URDZ01000135.1:0-4025 GCA_900546725.1 uncultured Collinsella sp.
TCGCTTCAAGGCACCTTGCTCGCTCTGGCGGGCTTTCGCTGACTTTTGCTCTACCTGCGGTGTTGGCGGGGTAGCTAATTTAGGATGGGGCTCTTTTAGCTGCCCGCAAAGTAGTCATTGGGGACGTTCTTGTTTGACTAGTCGTTTAAGAACGTCCCCAACGGCTACCCGGGGAGTTGCCTTCCCTCGTGGCGGTCTTCTAGCAGAAAAACCAAGTGAGTAGGCTTTTTGCAGAAGGCCGAGCACGCCCCAAAACGACATAGCTCTGACCTGCGGTTTTATTGAGCATTTGTCGCGATGTGCTCGGCAGGTTCAAAAAAGTCTACTCACTTGTATCTGAGACGCACCAGATTGGCAAAAACCGCCGCGAAAGGGCCCCTGGTCCCTTCGCGGCGGTCATACGCCTCTGATTTTGCGACGATTTTGCCCGCTTGTTACTCGCTGTAGCGGGTGGCGATGGCGGCTTGTACCATGCCGGTGCTCATGAGGTAGGTCACCAGGAAGTAGCCGCCGTAGGCCGCCAGGAAGATTGCACAGGTGAGGCCCACGGTGCCGTCGATGCTCATATTTCCGAAAATGCTCACCAGCTCGATGATCACCTTAAGTGCCACAAAGGAGTGCGCCAGGCCCACTGCCAGCGGGAACAGGAAGAATACCGCTTGCTGCGCCATCACCGAATGACGAATCTGGCGGTCCTCACAGCCGATCTGTGCCAGCACACGATAGCTGCGGCTGCCGTCGGCCACGTTGGAGAGTTGCTGGATCGACAGAATCGCCGCGCATGCAACGACCAATACAAAGCCGATGTAGATGGCTAGGTAGCTAATAAGACCGTTCATTTGCGCTGCTTGCGCGTACATCTCGGAGCGTGTGATGAAGGTTCCCCACGACCCCGGCTCCTTGCCGTCAACGAGCAGATTGTCGAGCACAGTGTATTTAATACTCTCGTCTGCCTCGGTCGTATCCATCCCCTGTTTGTAGTTAACGAGCAGGCTACTGGAATACGGCTGCAGATTAAGTTGGGACAACAGCTCGTCGGCAACGACGACGGTACCCGGATTACTGCCCATCGCCGAGTTGGCGATGGCCGCCGCATCTTCGTCCGACTTATCGGTTGCGGGCTTGAGCGTATGCCCGCCCAAGGTAAGGGCATGGCCGCCAGCCATATACTTGGTGTACAGGTCGACCAGCTCGCCGCCCATATCACACGTGAGCAGATACTGGTCGTGACCGATGTGCACCGGCTCCTCGCCCATCATCTGACGCAGTTTGTTGTACTGGCTCGCCGGCGTCACAAACAGACCCATCGTATCGGCATTGCTACCCCCGAACGCCTTGGGAAGCTTTTCGCCCATGGCCTTGCACATTTCACTTGGAGTCACCGAAGGATCCGAACCGCCAAGCGGGTAACTCAGATACGAATCGATCTGCACATGCTCACCGGCAACATCGGCAATATTGACCTTCTTGCCGGTCTCGTCGTTGTTGTCCGCCGACTTGCCCTTACGATCGCCGTGCCATGGATCGCCGTGCCATGCGGAGTACAAATCGACCGTACTATCGGCCAGCACCATGCGGTCGGCTTCAGACGGATTGACATATTCTTTGTAGTAGTCGAGCGTATCGGGCGTGTAATAGACATACGTCTGAGACACGTCAACAGGGTTATAGCGATCCAGGTTTTCGTTCATCACATTGGCAATCGACATACCGCACGTCACCGAGGTGATGGCCAAAAACAGGAGCATCGCGATGACGCCCATCGAAAAGCACACCGTGTTGACCTTGGCCGCAAGCTGGCGCACGGTAAACATGTTGAGGCCGCGCCAATACACGCCGCGCAGGCTCTGCAGCAGCTTGATGAGCATGCCCGAGAGTCCCCAGAACAGGGCAAAGGTGCCCACGGTAACCATAGCGGTCGTAATGCCAAACTGGTTCATGGCCTCTTGCAGCTTGCTGTCCGTCGCGGTTAGCGGGAACCCATCACGTAGCAGACGGTAATAGGCCACGCCCACAAGCACCACGCCCACGGCAAAGATGGCAATCGCAATCCAGGGGTTGCGCGTCTTGATGCTCTCGTTGCGACGCTCGGCACCCATAAGCTCGATGAGTTTGGTACGACGCACGGCGCGAAGGTTCAGCAGTAGCGTGAGCACAAACATTACGAGCATGCAGGCAAGGGTCAGATTGAACGCATGCACCGAGAAAAAGAAGTGGAAATTGGCAATCTGTGTCTTAAAAAGCGAGGCCGTAAAGAACGTCATGAGCTGGGAGAGTCCCACACCCAGCACAATGCCGGCGACAAAGGCCACGACCGAGACAATCACCGTCTCGAGCGCCATGATCGTGGCGACGCGTCCGCGCCCCATGCCGAGCACCTGATACAGGCCAAACTCCTTCTTGCGGCGTTTCATGATGAAGTTATTGGCATACACCATCAAAAAGGCCATGACACCGGCCAAAAAGTACGTCAGGTCGCCGAGCATACTGCCCATAACCTGCGCCAAGCCCTCTTCATCGATTCCGGCGATGTCGACCTGCATCGAGATGGTGTTAAAGGTATAGAAGACCGTGACGCCCAGGGTGAGCGTCAAAAGGTAGACGAGGTAGTCGCGGCCGGCGCGGCGGACGTTACCCCAAGCGAGTTTACAGAGCATCGGAGCCCTCACCGCCCATCATGGCAACGACCTCCATAATGCGGTCGAAGAACTCTCGGCGGTCGGTGTCGCCGCAGCGCAGCTCGGTGAAGATCTTGCCGTCGCGAATAAACAGCACACGGCTCGTGTAGCTGGCGGCAAAGCTGTCGTGCGTGACCATGAGCACGGTGGCGCGCAGGCGGCGGTTAAGGGCCTCCAGGCTCTCGAGCAGCAGGCGAGCGCTCTTGGAATCGAGAGCGCCGGTGGGCTCGTCGGCCATGATCATGGTGGGGTCGGTAACGAGCGCGCGAGCCGCGGCAACGCGCTGCTGCTGACCGCCGGACATCTGGTAGGGATACTTGTCGAGCACCTGACTGATGGACAGGCGCGCTGCCACATCCTGCACGCGGGTCGAGATCTCTGCCGAGTTTGTGCGGGCGATGGTGAGCGGCAGGGCGATGTTCTCGCGCGCCGTGAGCGTATCGAGCAGGTTGGAGTCCTGGAAGATAAAGCCGAGCTCCTCGCGACGGAACTGCGAAAGCTTAGCCTGCTTCATGCGCGTCACGTCCTGGCCGTTGATGCGGATGGTGCCGCTCGTGGCGCTATCGATAGTCGAGACGCAATTGAGCAGGGTCGACTTGCCCGAGCCCGAAGCGCCCATGATGCCAACGAATTCGCCGCGGTTGACGGTAAAGCTGACGTCGTTGAGCGCGCGGGTCACGTTGCCCAGCGCTCCATATACCTTTTCGAGATGCGCGACCTCCAGTACCGGGGTCGCCATGTGCGTGGTTTGCATACCGAGTCCTTTCTTGCGATTAGTCTACGGCATCTATAGTCGCAAGAAGACGAGTCGGCTACCATCGATATGGCTTACGCTTGCCTTACCGTTGTGTAAGGTAGCCCGTCCCAAATTAGCTACCCCCGTCGATTGTCGCTGTTGAGAGAGGACTCCTGTTGAAGACTGTTCATGTTGCCGCTGGGATCATTCGCAAGGAAGGATCTGACGAGCTGCTTGCCGTGCAGCGCGGCTATGGCGACATGAAGGGACTTTGGGAGTTTCCGGGCGGCAAGCTCATGCGCGGCGAGACACCCGAGGACGCCGTGCGCCGCGAGCTCATGGAAGAACTGCAGGTAAAAGTCACCAACCTGCGCGATTTCTATACCGTTGAGTATGACTACCCCGATTTCCATCTCTCCATGGAGTGCTATTACTGCTCGTTGGCCGATGAGTCCGGCGAGCCCCAGAAACACGACCGCCAGCTCGACATCCGCTGGATTCCACGCACCTCGCTGGCAACGGTAGAGTGGATGCCCGCCGACAAGGGGCTCATTGATGCCCTGATTGAGCTGAAGGAAGATCGACTTGAGGCCAGCGCCAGCGGCGACGGC
>URDZ01000136.1:0-3994 GCA_900546725.1 uncultured Collinsella sp.
CCCGCTGCCGTGAACGTCGGACTGCCGCCGACGTATGCCGACGATGCGGCATCTGCGCATCTTGAGGCTAACTTAATTGGTTATACGGGCGACCTGTACGGCGCTTCTGTTTCGCTGGCGTTTACGCGCTGGCTGCGTCCGTCGCGCGTGTTCGATTCGCTGGATGAGTTGATCGCGACCGTCGAGGGTAATATCGAGGACATTCGTCACAACTTGGGTGAGCAGGGGGTGAGCATCCGTGATTAGCGATGAGGAAAAAGACCAGGTACGCGCTGCGTCCGACTTAGTCGCCATCGTGCAGGAAACGGTTGAGCTCAAGCCCCGCGGCCACGAGTTTTGGGGTTGCTGCCCCTTCCATGGCGAAAAGACGCCGTCATTCCACATTATCCCCGCCACGCAGGTGTGGCATTGCTTTGGTTGCGGTGAGGGCGGCGACGTCTTCACCTATATCATGAAGCGCGAGAACCTGAGCTTTCCCGAGTCAATCCGTTATTTGGCCGATCGCGCGGGTATTGAGCTGCATGACACCGGAGATCGCCGCGAGCGGGGTACTAAGCGTGCCCGAATCTACGATTTGTGCGCCGAGACCGCCCAGTTCTACCACACCATGCTTATGCGCGGTAAGGACGGCCGTCCGCGCGAGTACTTTGCCAGCCGCGGCATGGGTGGCGACGTCTGCCGCCGCTACTGCCTGGGCTTTGCACCAGGTCGCAACGCGCTGGTGTCGCACCTGTCCCAGGCGGGTTTTACCCCGCAGGAGATGATCGACGCCAACGTTGCCGTGAGCCGCGGGCGCGGGCAGCTTGCCGACCGCTTTTACGACCGCGTGATGTTCCCCATCTTTGACGAGCAGGGTCACAACATTGCCTTTGGCGGTCGCATTATGGGCGACGGCCAGCCTAAGTACCTCAACACCGCCGAGACGAGCGTGTTCCATAAAAAGCGAAACCTCTACGGCTTTAATTGGGCCAAGGAGTTTATCGTCGCGCAGGATACCGCCATCGTGGTGGAGGGCTATACCGACTGCATCGCCTGTTGGGAGGCGGGGATTAAAAACGTTGTCGCCACGCTGGGCACCGCCCTCACGGAGCATCACGTCAAGACGCTCACTCGCTTTGCCAAGCGCATCGTGTATATGTTCGATGGCGATGCCGCCGGTCAAAAGGCCGCCCGTCGCGCGATTCAGTTTATCGAGCAGGATTCGATGGACCTGCGCTGCGTGGTGCTGCCCGACGGCAACGATCCCATGGAGTTTATCACGGCGCATGGTGGACAGGAACTGCAGACGCGCATCGACGCTGCCGAGCCGCTTATGGACTTTGTCTACCGTTCGCTGCAGGAGTCGAGCGATATCACCACGCCGGGCGGTCGCGCCAAGGCGCTGGAGGACGCTCTCACGCTCATCTATCCGCTGCGCGATAGCTACATGATCGATACGTACTTTATCCAGATTGCCGATCTGCTGGGTTTGGATCTGGAGACGGTGCGTGCGAGCTCGGGTCGCGTGTTTCGCGATGTCGCCAAGCGCGAAGATGCGGAACGACGTCGTGAGCAGAACTATGAACGCCAGCGGGCGCAAGCCGAGCGGTCCGGCGGGACGGGCAGTCGGGCGTCGAGTTCTCGCGATGCCGGTCGCGGCGCTTGGGCGTCGGGCGCGACTCCGGCCGTAGCGGCGCCGGTCGAGGAAGAACCGTACGACTACGTCCCGCTCGATGCCTACGGTGCCGCGCCCGTGGAGGTCGTCGACGACTTGCCGCCAATCGATGTGCCCGATGGTGTGGGCGCTGTGCCTGTGGCTGATGGTTTGGGCGCACCGGCTGCGGCGGCGCCGATGGTTCTTACCGATCTAGAGCGTAAGTCCTTGGCAGGAGAGCGCGAGCTGTTGACGATGCTTACGAGCTACCCCGACCTGTTCCGCACGTATGCCGACCGCATCTGCTCCATCGAGTGGGTTGATCCACGTCACGAGTCCATCGCGTGGGCCGTTCTGGCAACGCCGCCGGGAACCGATCCTGCAGCCTGCATGGATGCGGCGCGCTCGGTGTGTCCCGATGCGGCAACGCTTGTGAGTGCCGGGCGCATCTCGGCGACGAGCAAGCACCCCACCGAGACGAACATCGTGTTTATGCTCGATACGCTCGAGCTCTACACCATCAAGCGCCGCATGCGTGCCGCACAGGCCAAGCTGCGCCAGGACCGTTCGCTCGATGATGAGGCCCGTCGCGCGCTGACCGTGCAGGCCGCGCAGGATTCGCAGCGTCAGCGCGAACTGCAAAAGTCGATCGGCGGCGTGGCGGACCCGTTCCGTTTGATCGGTCTGGAGGCCGCGGGCACCGAACAGGCCTAGATGTTGTGGTCAACCAGCGTATTCTCGCCTATATCCAGTCCTCTTTTTGGGTATAGACGTCAATGTGTGTGCTAAAGTATTGAGTCCTGTGGACTATGAAGGGAGAATCTGTGCCAAAAAAGACTGAGAGCACGGGTACTGGGCTGGAATCCTACGTTGCAAAGCTCATGGGCAACGGCTCAAACAGGACTTCGGTAACCGAGGACGAGATTCAGGTCGCCCTGAAGGATATCGATGTTTCTGACGAGCAGCTCACCGCGGTGTATTCCGCGCTGCGCAACAGCGGCATCCAGATTATCTCCGCGAGCGGTAACGACGACGCCCCTATGGACGTCGACGATGACGATAACGATACCGATACCGACGATTTCGATGACGACGACGAGCACGATTCCGGCTCGCTCGACGATCACGAGCTCAAGATGGCCCGTCAGGCCGACGCCGAGATGGGTTCTTCCAAGAGCAAGAAAAAGCGCACCGTGCGCACGTCCCGTTCACGCTCCCGCGTGCGCGGCATCGATGCCTCCACGGTGATGCTGACCGGCGACCCGGTCCGTATGTACCTCAAGGAGATCGGCAAGGTCGACCTGCTGACCGCCTCCGAAGAGGTCGATCTGGCCATGAAGATCGAGGCCGGTCTCGAGGCCACCGAGAAGCTCGAGGCTGCCGAGGCAGGCGAGCTCGAGCTCACGCGTGCCGAGATGCGTCGTCTTACGCGCATTGAGAACGTGGGCCTCGAAGCCAAGCAGGCACTCATCAGCGCAAACCTGCGTCTGGTCGTCTCCATCGCCAAGCGCTATGTTGGCCGCGGCATGCTGTTCCTTGACCTGATCCAGGAGGGCAATCTCGGTCTGATTCGCGCCGTCGAGAAGTTCGACTACCAGAAGGGCTTTAAGTTCTCCACGTACGCCACGTGGTGGATCCGTCAGGCCATCACGCGCGCTATCGCCGACCAGGCCCGTACCATCCGTATTCCCGTGCACATGGTCGAGACCATCAACAAGCTCGTCCGCGTGCAGCGCCAGCTTCTCCAGGACCTGGGTCGCGACCCGACCCCCGAGGAGATCGGTGCCGAGATGGACATGAGCGCCGACCGCGTCCGCGAGATCCAGAAGATCTCGCAGGAGCCCGTTTCGCTCGAGACCCCCATCGGCGAGGAAGAGGATTCCCAGCTGGGCGACTTTATCGAGGACTCCCAGGCCATCGTTCCGCCCGATGCCGCCAGCTTCTCCATGCTGCAGGAGCAGCTCACCCAGGTGCTCGACTCGCTTGCCGATCGTGAGCGCAAGGTTATCGAGCTGCGCTTTGGTCTCGTTGACGGACATCCCCGCACGCTCGAGGAAGTCGGTCGCGAGTTTGGCGTCACGCGCGAGCGCATCCGCCAGATCGAGTCCAAGACCCTGGCCAAGCTCCGCCACCCCAGCCGTTCCAGCAAGCTGAAGGATTACATCGAGTCTTAGTAGTTACGGCGTTTCCGTTCCGGCAGTTAGGGACGTTCCTTTTCTGCCGGCACTTGGGGGCAGTCCTAGTCATTGGGGACGTTCTTGAATGACTAGTCGTTTAAGAACGTCCCCAATGACTAGGCCTGATTTATTTGGTTGATTTCCGATCTCAGCCGAACACATTGAGCGGATAGGCCGTTCCCGC
>URDZ01000137.1:0-3909 GCA_900546725.1 uncultured Collinsella sp.
CGCCGTACCCGAAAAAATACTCTCGGGCGGCTTGGGAAACGTGCAATAGCCCGCCAGCGTGGAGCGCATCACGGCGAACAACTCGTCGATACCGACGTTCTTGTACACAAAGCTATCGACGCCCGCCTCGCGGGCCTGATCGACAAAGGTGATCTCGGGCATGCCGGTCATGATAATGACGCGGCACTCGGGCAGTTGTTCTTTAATGCGCGCCGCCGCCACGATGCCGTTGGAATCATGCTCGGTGCATACGTCCATCAGTATCATGTCCGGGCGCTCCTTGAGCGCGACACCCAAGGCCTCGGAAGCATCGGCAATGGCGGAAACAACGGTCATATCGGGCTGGTCGCCAACGGAACGCGCCAGGCTCTCGCGCAGGATGGCCTGGTCTTCGACTATAAGGACGCGGATCATGAGCTTCTCCTTTGAGCTGTGGCGCTGGCGTTGAGCGGGATGGACACCGCAAGCGTAAAGGGCGGGGCGGCATGGATTTCCAGGCAGCCGCCCAGATCTTGCGCGACATGCCTCATACCTGGGATACCCGTTCCCTCGCGATACGATACGGGTGCAGGCGCGCCGTCGTTAGAAACGGTCATCCGCGCAACAGCGCTGTCTTCCGACGTCTCCCGCCACAGGCGCACATGGACCCGATGGGCCCGTGCATGCTTGGTGGCATTGGTCGAGGCCTCACGGATAATCTGCAAAAATGCGGCGGCGACACGCGCGTCCTCAGGCAGCGCACCCTCAACATCGATCTGCACACTCACCAGGCCAAAAGCATGGACGATATCACCCAGCTGCTCTGCAGGCTCGCTGGCACCGCCACTGCGCAAATCGGCGGCAATTGAGCGCAGCAGCGGGTCGATCTGCTCGAGCGACTCGTCATCCAGGCGCCCCTCCTCCAGATAACGATGGAGGATGGACAGGCGCTGCCCGATCACGTCGTGCACGCGAGCTCGCATACGCAGATAGGCCGCATTATCAGCAACTTTTTTGACTTCTTCGATCTGGGCTTGGAGCTCTTGGCCCGCAAGCTCAAGCAGGTGGTTGGCTTGCGCCAGGCGATCATGAGCATGCGCATACTCTGTTACATCCAGGCCGATAATGCGCTCAAAGAGGCGGCCCGAAACCATAACGTCATCGTGCACAAACAAGCGAATCTCGGCGGGAGAAACCTCGACCACCGCCCGCGCCTCACCAAAGCGGTCCAGATTAATCCGCACACGGTTCTGGCTGCTTTCGGGCATTTGCATGCTGAGTTTGCGCAGGTCGTTCCATGTGCCGCTCATATCGCCTAGGTCGGTGGGCATATGAAGTTCCACCAGGTTTCTGCGCATGCAGCGGTTCATGAGCAGCGGACGGCCCCTCGGGTCCAGATACAGGATGCCCACGGGAATCACGTTGATGGTCTCGATCGTCGAGAACGCGGTGATATCCTCCTGGCGGTTACGGACGTCCATCAAGAGCGCCGCGATGGAACGGAACAGGAAGAACGCTCCCTCTGCGATAAGGACAACGGTCCACGCCGAGCCCATGGCAAAAACCACCGGCGGTGTAACGGCGACAACAAGCAGCAGCTCGACCAGCATGACGGGGCGACGATAGCGCACCATAAGCACCACGCCATAGGCAAAGATTGCGGCATTGAGCCACAGCACTCCGCCCATTGCCCTGGCGCAAACGTCAAGCGGCGCCACCAGATACGAGCCAGATGACGCGAATAAGATGAGCGCCGAAATCATCAGGTGAAGCACAAGACTCGCCTCGTAGGTGCAAACCGCCTTACGGTTATAGGACGAGCGGCGCGATGCGATGAGCGGAACGTGGATCGTCTGCAGGCACGCAGCCAGGGCAAAGACAATATCGAGTGCAACGATTTGGGGAAGGATGAGCGAAATCCGCATCGTCACTCACCCGCCCGCGGCATCAACACGATCATACGCAACTGGCCGGGTTCGCCCTCAAGGCGGTATGCCACGTTGCGCCCTTGCAGAGCGCTTTCGAGCTCTTGCGCAGCGGGCGTCTGCGAAAGATCTTCATCATCGTTGGAAAAAAGCGTGGCACGCAGCTCGACACTGCACCGGTCATGGTCGCCCAAGTGATACATAAGCGCCGGATGGTCGGTGGTGTAGGCAAAAAACGCAAAGTCATACACGCAGTCGTACAGGGCGCTTACCGTACTGGCGTGCAACGGGCGCCGTATGGCGATAATCGAGGCGCAATCGATATCGATGGTGCGCAGGTCGCTTGCGAGCTCGTTGGCGATGAGCTGAATGCGGTCGCGATCAAAACCGCTCTCCCCGTGCTGCGCCAACGTGAGCGATCCCTTGCGCTTGCAATAGGCGACGAGCATCTTGGCGCGCTGCAACATGCGGTAACGCTCGTGTGAAGATGTTTCGTCGGTCAACGACGGCAGCGAGCTCAGCAGGTCGTACATCCCTTCGAGCGCGCGAGCAAGCGCCTGGTCCACGTCTTGGACCAGCAAGGTCTCGGCCTCTTGATCTGCCAGGTGCGTCTTAAGGTCGTAGTCGGCAGCGAGCAGCTCGTTTTGACGTTGCAGCTCCATGCGACGGTGTGCCAGTTCACGGTTAAGCTCGTTATGATCCGACACGTCTTGGGCAAGCAGGGCCGATCCGCCCAACAGTGGAAAGGCACGGTACATCACATCGGGATCGGACGCCACGGCAAAGGCATGGGCATGCCCGTGTTCCTGGGCTCGCAGCTCTTCGCACACGCCCGCCGGCATTGGCTTTGACACTGGCGTGGCATAGACTTCCTGCAGGTCGCGCGTTAGAACTTTGAGGTCGAGCGGCAAGGTGTCGAAGATGCCGGCGATGTCGTGATATGACGGAATGACACCGCAATCGAGACAGATTTCCATCGCCACCACGCACAAGACGCAATAGATGAGCGAGAAGTTGAGCCTCCATGCCCAGGGCACGCGCAACGCATATGAGATGGCAAAGAACGCGCCGCCCAGCAGCACGAGCGCCGCCGTGCCCGAGAAACGCTGGATGCGAAAGGACGAGGACCGACCAACCAGGATAAAAAAGGCCACGAAGTTAAAGGCCGTCCACACTAAGACGGCGAAATAACCCCAGCCGTACGTGTAATCGTTGCTCCAGGTGTCGCTTGTACGGTCAAAGCGGAAGACCTGCTGGTGAAAATCGTTGGTGAGCACAAATCCGATAAGCAGGATGGCCGCAATCCACAGCGCAGCGCAGTAGCGGCGACCCAGGCGGTGTTGCTCCAGACCCGCAAGGCGCAAACCACACAACTGGTAGAGCAGCGGAATGAGCGTCATGGGCACGTAGTACAGGTACCACAGCACGGTGGCATAGAACGGCGTGAACGACTTGTACTTGAGAATGACTTCGATCATCCACAGGGCGCAGATGGTGGCGATGGCAACAAGGCGGCGGCGCAACACATAGTCCAAACAGCGCAGATAGACCGATACGCCCCAGATCGAAAATATAATTGCGGCGACAAGAAGCGGGAGAGAGCTCGAGTGGACGAGCGCATCCACGACCTCTTCGGACACCTCGCTATAGGCGGGCACGGCGTTAGAAAGTTCGGGGTCGAAGGCGAACAGCGCCGGCAAGACTGCCAAAAGCATGAGGAACAGCGCGGTGATGGCGCCGGCGATAGCAAAGACGCGGTGACGGTACGCCTGATGTGTTATGCCAACAAGGAATCGCGGCATGGCGAAGAGCCTGCCGCCCCTGGGATCCGCCACGGGTGCGGATCGGGCGGCCGCGTGGCCGATATGTCGCTCGCGGGTACCCATAGTGCTTTTAGTGTACCGACAGGCAGGCTCAAAAAGCGGGCCACATGTCCCAAAATCCGCAGACGGCAAGGCGCCCAGTAGCCTCCCCCGTCTGGCACTTCCCGATATCCGCCCGCCCC
>URDZ01000138.1:0-3685 GCA_900546725.1 uncultured Collinsella sp.
CGCTGCTCGCGGCGGGTGCGCGCCCCAGCTATCTCAACTCCAGTCTTACTCCGGCCCAGCAAAACACCGTGCTCAAGCGGGCGCGCGAGGGCCGCTATCAGCTTATGTATGTGGCGCCCGAGCGCCTGCTCGAGCCGCGCTTTCTGGCCTTTGCGCAGGAAGCCGCGGCCGAAGGTGGCATCGGCGTTCCGCTCGTGGCCATTGACGAGGCTCACTGCGTGAGCCAGTGGGGCCAGGATTTCCGTCCCGCTTACTTGCAGATTCGCGAGTTTATCGATTCGCTGCCGCGGCGCCCGATCGTGGCGGCGTTTACCGCCACGGCGACCGAGCGCGTGCGCGCGGACATTCAGCAGATGCTCGGCCTGCAAAATCCCGCGACGGTAGTGACGGGCTTCGATCGCAAGAACCTCTACTTTGGTTGCGAGGAGATGGGCGACAAGGCCAAGACCGCGTGGGTGCGCGACTACGTGATCGCGCATTCGGGCGAGAGCGGCATCGTGTATTGCTCGACCCGCAAGACGGTCGACGCGCTGGCCGCGGAGCTTACCGAGGCACTGGACCCCAGCGGCATTCGCGTGGGCCGCTACCATGCCGGCATGGGCAACGACGCCCGCCGCCAGAGCCAGCGTGCCTTTATCGACGACGACATTCAGGTGATGGTTGCCACCAACGCCTTTGGCATGGGCATCGACAAGCCCAACGTGCGCTACGTGATTCACAACAACGTGCCCGAGAGCATCGAGGCATACTACCAAGAGGCGGGCCGCGCTGGCCGCGATGGCGATCCGGCCAGCTGCCACTTGCTGTGGAACGGTAACGATTTTCGCATGCGCCGCTTTCTGATCGATCGCGGCGATGCTGCCGACGAGGCGCTCGATGACGAGCAGCGCGCGTGGGCGCTCCAGAACCGTTATCGCCTGCTCAGCCAGATGGAGGGCTACTGCAATACCACCGGCTGCCTGCGCGAATACATGCTGCGCTACTTTGGCGACGAAGCCGCGGCCGAGCATGCGGCAGCCGCCGCGGGCGGCACCGCAGACGACGCCGAGGGCTGCGGCAACTGCAGCAACTGCCTTACGCAGTTCGAGGTCGAGGACGTCACCGATATGGCCCGCGCCGCCGTGCGTTATGTGGCCACGCGTCCCATGCGCTTTGGCAAGTCGCTCATCGCCGATGTGCTTCACGGCGGCAACACCGAGCGCATTCGCCAGATGCATCTGGACGAGGACCGCGGCTACGGTGAGCTGTCGAGCGAATCGGTCGGGCGCATCAAGGACATCATCGGCCAGTTGTGCGGCCGCGGCTACCTAGCCACCTCGCAGGGGCAGTACCCGGTCGTGGGGCTGGGCCCGCGTGCCGGCGAGGTCGAGGACGAGGCGTTCGCCTTTACCGTCAAGCGTCGCGCGTCCAAGCGCAAGGCCTCGGCCCGCGCCCGCCGCGCCGTCGATCTGCTGCGCGAGGAGGCCGAGCTGGATCAGCGCCCGCGCGTGGGCGACGACGCCGAGCTGTTCGAGCGTCTGCGCGCCCTCCGCAAGGAGATCTCGACGGAGCTGGAGATGGCGCCGTATATGGTTTTTTCCGACAAGGCCCTGCGCGGCCTGTGCCGCCTGCGTCCACAGACGCGCGACGAGCTGATCCAGGTCAACGGCATTGGCGAGAAAAAAGCCGACGCCTTTGGCGAGCAGTTTATGGCGGCGATTGAAGAGTTTGAGTCCGAGCATGCGCGGGATGGAGCGTAACGATGGTAGCCGATAGCAAGACCGAACGTTCCGAGCGCGCCGAGGTTTCCGCCGTGCCACTGTACCAGCAGGTCATGGACGACCTAAAGGGCGAGATCGCGCGCGGCGTGTACGCTGCCGGCTCGCGCATTCCTTCCGAGATGGAGCTCGCGAAGTCCTACGGCGTGGGGCGCGTCACCGTGCGTCGCGCCATCGAGGAGCTGTCGCGTGCGGGGTATCTCAACCGCCAGCAGGGGAGGGGCACCTTTGTGTGCGCTCCCAAGCTCAAGCGCAAGATTCGTCAGAAGGGTGACGTCCAGAGCTTTACTGAGGGTTGTGCTGCCAACGACATGGTGCCGGGTGCGCGTCTGGTGTCGCGCACGGTGGTCGCGGCGACGCATGAGGATGCGGCGTTCTTTGGCGTGGAGCCCGGCTGCGAGCTTATCGTGGTCGAACGCGTGCGCACAGCCGACGGCATCCCTGTCATGCTTGAGAACAACGCCTTTGTGCTCGCCGACCATCCCTATCTGCAGACGCTTGCCGACAAGAACCTCACGGACAATTCCATCTTTGCGCTCGTTGCCGAGCATTCGGGTCGCGCGCCGCTCAAGTCCGACCCCTGCACCGTGGAGATTGCGCTTGCTGATGCTCAAGCGGCCCCACTGCTGGAGGTGCCGGTCGGCGAGCCGCTCTTCTATATGGAGGCGTACTTTACCGATGAGGACGAGCGCCCCTTGCTGCTCGGACGCCAAAAGATCGTGGGCTCGCGCTACGTCTTCGACATCTAACGTCCACAGATAGAACAACATAGAACAAATTTGCCGGGATGACTTCACGGGCGTTGTTACACGTGTTATAAATAGGACAACATAGAACGACAGCAGGTACGAGCTGCCGTCGCTCAAAGCTGCCCCACAAGGAGGAACATCAGGATGAACGCACATGATCTGGTTCAGGAAATCATCGAGCGCAAGGGCAAGATCGAGAACGTCTTTTGGATCGCCTGCGGCGGTTCGATGATCGACCTGATGCCGGCCAACGAGCTGCTCAAGCGCGAGGCCACCACGTTTACCTCGACAGTCTACACGGCACGCGAGTTTTGCCTGATGGCTCCCAAGAGTCTTGGCGAGAAGTCGCTCGTCATCGCCTGCAGCCACAGCGGCAACACGCAGGAGGTCGTCGACGGCTGCGAGATGGCGCTGGCCGCCGGTGCCGAGGTCGTCGCCATGACCGACTGCGAGGGCTCCAAGATCGACAACGGCAAGTGGACCACCTGGGTCTACCCCTGGGGCGAGGGCGTGCCGCAGGCCGAGGTGCCGCAGGGCATCGGCGCTCTGATCGCTGCCGAGCTGCTCGACCAGCAGGAGGGTTACGAGGCGCTTGCCGACATGTACGAGGGCCTCAAGAAGATGGATGCGCTGCTGCCCGCCGCCCGCGAGAAGGTCAACGCCGAGCTGGGCGCCCGCTTTGCCGAGCTCTGCCAGCAGCACAAGTTCTTCTATATCCTGGGCTCTGGCCCCAACTTTAGCCAGACCTACGCCATGGCCATCTGCTCGCTCATGGAGATGCAGTGGCAGCACTGCTGCTACATCCACTCCGGCGAGTACTTCCACGGCCCGTTCGAGGCCACCGAGCCCGGTGTGTTCTACTTTGTGCAGCTTGGCGCCGGCGAGTGTCGCCCCATGGAGGAGCGTGCTCTTGCGTTCCTCAACACGCACACCGACACGATCATGGTGCTCGACGCGCTCGAGTACGGCGTGGGCGACGTGCCCGCCAGCGTGCGTTCGTACCTGGAGCCGATCTTCTTCTACAACATGAGCTGCGAGCTGCGCGCCGCCCGCGGCAAGGTCTTCGACCACAGCCCCGAGGTCCGTCGCTACATGGGCATCGAGCAGTACTAAGTAACGGGAAAAGCATTCACCTTCGATTCGCAAGCGTGCCGTGTGAGTCAAAAAGCGGGCCGCGCC
>URDZ01000139.1:0-3680 GCA_900546725.1 uncultured Collinsella sp.
GGAGACGCCTGGGGCTGGCAGTCTAGGTGGTACGAAAAATTGTCCGCACCCCCCGACGAATGGCAAGGACTGTCCCCGATGGCTACTCCTGCACTTTGAGGGCTTCGGCCAAGCTGACGCGCTTGATGGAGCGCGTGTGCAGCAGTGCCACGACCAGGTAGGTCGCAAAGCCGATTCCTGCGCACGCCGCCATGGACCAAGCGGGCACGTAGATCTCGATATTGCCGTTATAGGCGAGCAGCATCGAGCGGAAGATGGCCGTGAGCGAGCCAATAATGACCGGCAGGCTCAGCACGAGTGACGCCGCCACGCACAACGTGATCGAGCGGATGTACAGATGCGAAATCTCGCTATCGCGATAGCCAAAGACTTTCATGTAGCTGATCGAACGGGCGCTGTGGTCGATCACAGCCTTGGTCAGCAGGTACATAAACAGCAAGAAGATGAACAGCGCAAGCCCAACCATCATTCCGATCATTTTGCTCATCATGCCGATGAATTGGTCGCCCACGGCGCGCATGTCGTCGGGCGTGGTGTCGCCGGCAAAGTAACGAGCATCGAGGTCGAGCTTCTCGTTGCTCACATAGCCGTTAAAGTAGGCGGCGTCGTTGTCGAACAGCTCATTAAAGTCGTCGATACTCATATAGATATTCATGTCCGACTTGGAGCCCCAGGCACAGTCCTTGCCCGCGTACTCAAGGGAATAATACTCACCCTCGTACTTGTCGCTGAGCGTGACCTTCTGGCCCTCGCTCCAGCCAAACTTGTCGAGCAAGCCACCGCCAAAGACGACACAGCCGCCGCCGACGTCCAGCCCTTTCCAGTAGCGCGAATCGGGCGAGATGCCGTAGATGGAAATCGTCTCCTCGCCATTTCCGCCACCGCGGTCGTATTGCAGCTGGTAGACGGCGTATTTCTCAGCCTGTGCGATTGCGCCCGCGCCGTTATCGGTCGTATTGACCGGGTGGATATCGTCGTTGTCGGTGTCAATCTTAGAGGCCTTGCCGATCAGGTCGATAGCCTCATCGCGGTCGCAGCCGAGAGCATCGGCAAGGTCATCGAGGCGCGCATAAAGCGCATCCTTCTTGTCCTGGACCTTGGCGAGCGCGTCCTGCGCTGCGGCCAGGCTCTCGGCAGACGGAGATGCGGTCGCGGCATCGGCTGCCGCCTGCGCCGCATCGGCCGCGTCGTCAAGCTCGTCATCGGCATCTTGGGCGGCAGAAAGCAGTGCGCCGTCAACCGACTGCAAGCGCTCGAGTGCCGACCACTGTTCGCGCTCCTCGGCGGTGCCCTCGAGCTCCAGCGGAGCCTTGAGCGTGTACTGGTGCTCGGCGACCAGGCTTGTCTCGAGGTTGTCGGCGTAGTGCGTCATCGTGGGCAGAATCGCCAGGCCAAAGAGCAGCAGCAGCGAGGCAAACGCAATGCCCACGAAGAGCGTGGCGAAGTTGCCCAGGTTGCGCAGGAAGATACGCAGGCGGAAGCGCGAGACAAAGCCCATTCGCTCCGGCAGCCGCAGGCCGCGCTTGGTGCCAGACTTGCCGCTCGCCTCGTGGCGAAGAAACTGCAACGGCGTCTTGCCCATTTTGCGAAGCAGGCCCACCAGCGTGATGAGAATGAGCGCGGCGGCGGGAACCACGGCGCACTTCACAAAGATCTCCCAGCTCCAGTACACCTGGAAGGGCGGCAGGCTGTACGAGTCGTAATAGAGGCTGCGCATGGGCTCGGTAAAGAACACGACGCCGAGCGCAGTGCCCAAAAGCGCCGCGACCACGCCCGCGATGGCGGGAAGCGCAAGGTAGTGCAGCACGATCTCGCGTCGACGATAGCCGCTGGCAAGCAGCGTGCCGATGATGGCGCTCTCCTCCTCGATGGTGGCGTCGGTAAGGACCACAAAGACGAACGCCATGATCACGATGATGATGTCGAGCAGCGTCATCCACATCATGGAGTCGCCGTCTACGTCGTCGCGCGCGTAGCCAATGCCCTGGTTGGAATCGGCATCGATCAGGTCGTCGACGCACGCATCGGCATCGGTCAGCGCCTCGACCATATCCTGCTCGGCATCGATGCGGTCTGCAGTGGAGAGATCGCGATCGGCAAAGGTGAAGGAGTAGGTGTAGTCAGGCGCGCCGCCGGCATCCTCGAGCGCGGCAAAGCCGGCGTCGGTGACCTCGGCAACACCATAGGTGATGGTGTTCACCGTAAAGTCCGAATTGTTGAGGAACAGCACCTGGCTATCGGGCTGGGTCATGATGCCGCAGATGGTGTAGGTGCGGCCCTCAAGCTCGACCTTATCGCCCACGGCGAGGTCGTTGTTGGTGGCGAAGACACGGTCGATTGCCACCTCATCGTCCGCCTTGGGTTCCCTGCCCTCACAGTAGGACGCGATATCGACCTTGGTGCGGTGCGCATAGGTGCGCAGCGTGCGCTTGGTGCCGTCGTCGCCGGCGGTCTTTTTGATGATGGCGTCGATGGAGAAATTCTTGTAGAGCGTGACGCCGCCGACGTCGCCGGCCGCGTCCTCGGCAGCCTTGAGCTGGTCTTTGGTGGCCTCGAAGGAGGTGGTCACGCGGCCGTCCTCGATCGTGTACGCATCGCGCATGTCGTCGATAAGGCAACCGATGGAGTGGGCCGCGAGCAAAAAGCCCGAGGTGAGGGCGATGCTTCCGCACATAAGAAGAAAGATGCCCAGGTACTTGCCGATATTGCGGCGCAGCTCGCGCGGGAGACGTTTTGCGAGAGGTGTCATGGCGCCGACTACCAATCGAGCTCGGCGGCCGCGACGGGCGACTCGTTGAGCTCATCCTCGACGATGCGTCCGTCGCGCAGGCGCAGCACGCGGTTGGCCATGCGGGCGATGGCGGCGTTGTGCGTGACGATGATGATGGTGCAGCCGTACTCGTGATTGACATCCTCCATGAGCTGCAGGATTTCCTTGGACGTCTTGTAGTCGAGCGCGCCCGTGGGCTCGTCGCACAGCAACAGACCCGGGTTCTTGACGAGCGCACGGCCGATGGCGCAGCGCTGCTGTTGGCCGCCCGAAACCTGACGCGGGAACTTGTTGCGGTGCTCGTAGAGGCCCAGCGAACGCAGCAGGTCGTCGACATTGAGCGGGTTTTTGGACAGGTGCGCCGTGACCTCGATGTTTTCCTTGATGGTGAGGTCGGGCACCAGGTTGTAGAACTGAAAGACAAAGCCCAGCTCGCGGCGGCGGTACTCACCCAGGTCGGCGGGCTTGAGCACCGTGAGGTCGCAGCCGTCCACCATGATGGAGCCGGCGTCGGCATCCTCCAGGCCACCGATCAGGTTAAGAAACGTGGACTTGCCCGAGCCCGAGGGCCCCAGCATGACGCAGATCTCGCCGCGATTGATGGACGTGTCGATGCCGTCGAGCACCGTCAGGCGCGCATCACCGTCGCCGTAGTGCTTTTTGAGATCCTTAACCTGGACATAGGCTTCCTGCGTTGCCATGGTATCCCCCGTTGTTAGCCTCGTACTACTTTATGAGCGTAATAGTAAACCATGGCGAACTATTTTGGAGCGAGGCCTGGATTTTATTTCAGACTAGTCATTGGGGACGTTCTTAAATGACTAGCTGTTAGGGACACTCTTTCGCCACCCGGCAGTTGGGTGTTCCTATAGTTTTGTCAACCGTCGGGGCTACTCCCGGTAGGGCACCC
>URDZ01000140.1:0-3645 GCA_900546725.1 uncultured Collinsella sp.
TTCGGTGCGGCGCGCAACATTGAGGGAGGCGGTTCCCTTACCATCATCGCCACGGCGCTGGTAGAAACGGGCTCCCGCATGGACGAGATCATTTATGAAGAATTCAAGGGCACGGGCAATATGGAAGTGAAGCTCGATCGCGCGTTGGCAGATCGCCGCATCTTCCCGGCTATCGACCCCGTTGCCTCCGGTACGCGTAACGAGGACCTGTTGGTTGACGAGCAGATGCGTCCGTTTGTCTTTGGCCTGCGTCGCATTCTTGCCGGCATGAACAACACCGAGCGCGCAGCTGCGTCGTTTATCAAGGGTCTTAAGGGCACCAACACCAACCAGGAGTTCCTGGTGCGTTCGGCCAAAAAGCACAGCGACTACGAGCAGACGTTCTAGGTTGTCATCCACACGCAGCGATAGTCATCAATGCAATAAAGGGTCGGGGCTTTGAGCCTCGGCCCTTTTCTATATCGCCGCTCCGCGCTTATTTTTGACCATAAGACTGGCAAGCAGCAGGTTTCCCGTTTCAATCCGACATCGTCGCTTGCAATCGACAGGGCGGTTTCGCATAATAGCTTTAAAGCTTCGCGACGGATAACGCAGATGAAACGAACCATATACCGTTGCTTTGGGGCATAGCCCCGCTTCATCTTCTCTCGCGCAGCCAACTGAATGATGCGATTTGGGTGCTGGAAGATGGGGAGAGCTCATGGCTTCTTCTGATGCAACACAACGAGCAGTCCTTGCCGGACTTTCGTGCGGGATCGGCCTTGCCGCTCCCGTGGTTATGTATGCCGCGACGCTGCCGTTTTCGTCTGTGAACGAGACGGTCGTGGCGGGTGCGGTTCCCTTCGCCGTGGGCGCGGTGGCGGGCGTGGGCATCTATGCCGCCTCGCTGGGTATCTCCGAGTATCGTGCGCAGCGTGAAGAGCGTCTGTTCCAGCCCGATGCCATGGGCGGTGCCGCCAATCTCAATCAGCATCAAAGCGAGTTCAAGACCGCCTCGATTTCAGCTCAGCAGCAGGATGCGACTCCTTACGCTGCGGCTTCTGATTCTCAGGCTCAGGCGGAGCAGTCTACCTCGGCATTCCTTTCCGGCCTGACTGGTGCGTTCCAGCGCCGTCATGCCGATGATGGTGTCCCTACCATCGCTCGAGCCGCAGATGCTATGGACGAGGACGAGGCTTGGTCCATGATCGACAGTATGCTTGACGACGATTCGCCGGTGAGCTGCGACCCTGCACACTCGCGCGACGTCTATCAAGTCGCCATCGACGAGCTCACCAACGGCGGGCAGACCGGCTCCTTCAATCGCGACGACATCGCCGCTGCGGCACGCGCCGTGTCTGGCTCCCAGGCCGCCCCTGCGGGCAGCACGGCGGCTTTCGTGGCACTCGTCGCCAACGCGGCAGCCAATAACGCCTACAGCGCTGCCTCGGCGGACGCGAACGCTTCTGCCGACAATTCGTACGTTGATGAAGCCATGACCGCGGACGAGGAGGCCGTTGCCGCCCGCCGTGCCGCCGAAAGCTCGCTTTGGGGCGCTCCTGCCCAGCAGCAGGCGGCTGAGGCTGCGCCGTACAACGCAAACCTCGCCAGCATGCCTATCATCTCCGGTGCTGCGGACATCGATCTCGATGACCTCGATGAGCCTGCAGCCATCACCGCATCGATTGATGCCCAAGATCGCATCGACACCGGCGACCTTCCGGACGCCTCGCTCGAGGTTGATGTTCCCATGGCCGATTACTCGGGCCACGAGGACATGTGGGCCGCCGCCACCGCGATTCTGGATGAGATTGACGAGCCTGCTCCTGTTGCAGTCCCCGCTCCCGTCGCTGCCCCTCAGCCTGCTGCCCCCGCCTATGTCGGCCGTCACAGCGCTGTGTTCCCCGAGGATACTGCCCGCATCTCGCGCGAGAGCATCGAGCGGGCCGAGGCTATTGCCGCCGGCATTATGGAAAATCGTCGTCACGAGCGCGTCAATCAGATCCTCGAGGAAGAGATCGAGCGCCTGCAGTCCTCTACCGCCAAGCGTACGGGCCGTGCCTATTTGAGCGTTATCGAGGGCGGTACCGCCAGCTTCGCGCCGCTCCGCGCGGAGGCATAACTTCTGCATGGTTAAGATCAATCGAAAATGGGCGGTTGTAACCTGCCTGATGGCGCTCTTGATCTGGGGCAATTCGCTGGTTCCCGGCTCGGGGTCGGGCTCGCTGAGCCTGACGGTCATGGAAGCTATCCGCGGTTTCCTGCACGGCGTGGGACTTCCATATGAATGGTTGACCAACTTTGTTGTTCGCAAGTGCGCGCATTTTACCGAGTATATGGTGCTCGGCATCTTGGCAACGCACGCCTTTGATTTTGAGGGCCGGCGCACCTTTGACGTGCTGCTGCCCACGGCGGTGTTCCTGCTGCTGATTCCCTCGATCGACGAGACGATTCAGCTCTTTGTGCCGGGACGCGCCGGCATGATCACCGATGTGATGATCGACTGCTGTGGAGCTGCAACGGGCGTTGTGCTCCGATATCTCTTACGGTCGCTGATGTACGCCAAAAAAGCCGCCTAGGACGTATTGTTTGGTCCTAGGCGGCCTTTTTTATTTGAGGGCTTATATGGGGCGTGGTGGCGTCGTTCCGTAGGTTGGATTTGCCGAGCGCGCCACGCCCTGTGGGTGCGTCTGCTACTGAAGCGCCTGTGCGCCCAGGGCCAGGCAACCCATGATGCCCTGCTTGCCCTCGAGGCTGTTGTTGACGATGTAGGTATCGATGTCGTTGACCTCGGGCGTGACGACATAGCCGTTGAGCATCTCGGCGCACTTCTTGCGTGCGAGCGGCACGATGGGGGTGTGGTCGGCCACGCCGCCGCCGATGATGATCTTTTGCGGCGCGTAGCACAGCGTGTAGGTCATGAGTGCCTGTGCCAGATAGCCGGCGAGCAGGTCCATGGCCTCCGGGTCATCGGCCATGTCTCCGGCGCTCTTGCCATCCCAGCGCTTTTTAACGCCGGGGCCGGCAATGAGGCCCTCTAGGCAGTTGTCGTGGAAGGGGCAGGCGCTGTGCTCGCCAATGGTGTCGCGCGGGTCGCGCGTGACCAGGATGTGGCCAGCCTCGGGATGCATCATGCCGTGCACGAGCTTACCGCCCGAGAGCACGCCGGCGCCCACGCCGGTGCCGATGGTCAGATACACAACGTCAGTGAGGCCCTGGGCGCAACCAAAGGTGACCTCGCCCAGGCAGGCGACGTTGACGTCGGTGTCGTAGCCGCAGGGAATATTGAGCTCGTTTTGGATGGTGCCCAGCAGGTCAAAGTAGCGCCATGCCGTTTTGGGCGTCTCCAGGATCTTGCCGTATTGGGGCGAGGCAGGGTTGACTGCGGTGGGGCCAAAGGCACCGATGCCCAGCGCGGCGATGCCCTTGTTCGCAAACCACGCGTTGACGGCCTCGACGGTCTCCTGCGGGGTCGTGGTCGCGATCTGCTCGCGCTCCAGGACCGTACCGTCTGCATAGCCCGTGGCGCAGACCATCTTGGTGCCGCCGGCCTCGAGCGCTCCGATAAGCTGCTGTTCTGCCATAGTATTCCTCTCTGGGACGAGTTGCTCCGTGACTAAAGTATAGAGCTCTAAACCATTTAAGAAAGCGCTATAAAAAGAAGCC
>URDZ01000141.1:0-3592 GCA_900546725.1 uncultured Collinsella sp.
GGGGACGCGACCGGCGCCCCAGTGCGCGGCGAGTTTACAGCTTGGCGATGGCGTCGTCCACGTGCGAGACGTAGATGTCGTCGACCGCGGCGTTCTGTCCCAGACCCTGGAGCAGGCACGTCACTTCGAAGCCAGCGGCCACGAACTTTGCAGCCCAGCTGTCGGGGTCGGTCTCGTCTGCCATGTCGTTGTTCGCGTGGTCGCCCGCGACCACCATGAACGGCGCGAGCACGGCCTTCTTGTAGCCTGCGGCGCTCGCGGCGGCGATAACATCCTCGCAGGTCGGTTCAGCCTCGACGGTGCCGACGAAGAACTGCGTCAAGCCCTCGTTCTTAAACACTTCCTGCATCTTGGCATAGTCGGCGTTGGAATCGGCTTCGGTGCCGTGGCCCATGAGGCACAGCGCCGTCTTGCCGTCGTCGAAGGACGCCATGTTCTCCTTAATGGCTGCGGCCACCTTCTTGTAGTCGTCGTCGGAGGTGAGCAGCGGGTCGCCGAGCGAGATTTTGTCGAACTTGTCGGCGTACTTGTCGAGCTCGTCTTTCACGTCGGTGTATTCCAGGCCACCCATGAGATGCGTCGGCTGCACGACGATTTCCTTCACGCCGTCTTCCACGCAGCGGTCGAGCGCCTCGGTCATGTTGTCGATCGTGATGCCGTCGCGCTTCTTCAGCTTGTCGATGATGATCTGCGCGGTGAAGGCGCGGCGGATGTCGTAGTCCTGCCAGTACTTCTCGCGGATAGCGTCTTCGATGGCGCCGATGGTGATGTGGCGCGAGTCGTTGTAGCTCGTGCCGAAGCTCGTGACGAGGATGACCGGCTTCACGGCCTTCTCCTTTTCACTCGATTTCTCGGAACTCGCGGAGGTGTTGGAGCAGCCCGCGAGCGCGACTCCGGCGAGCGCGAAGGCTCCGGTTGCTGCGGCGCCCATGAAGCCGCGGCGTGACATCTGGTCGGACATGGTTTTTCCTTTCCTCGGTTTGCCGGTCCCCCGGCGACAGTTGCTTGTCGGCACAAGCGAAAGAAAAGCGCACCCCTCGGGGTTCACAAGGAGCTAACGCCACGGCGATGCCGTGAGGAAAAGGCGAAGCAGTCTGGCTTGGGGCGCGAGGCGGTTCGCCCGCGCGTCCTATACAGTAATGTCCCTTGCCCAGGATTCCCACCTGGTTCCCTCCGCAAGCCAGCGCAGGCTGTGCGGGCGCCGCGCCGGTCATTTCCTTTTATCCGATTGTCATATGCTCGTTGCCGAAACTTTTACTATGATAGTGGGCACTTGTGAACGTGTCAAAGCCAGGGCGGGCGGCATTGCGCCTCCTGCCTGCGTATTTGCGCCGATTGCCGCCGCAGACGCCGTGTTTTGCCCGCTGCGCGAAGGGCGGCGTAAACGGTTGCGATGAGAAACGGGAAGGGAAGGCTCGGATGATTCATATCGTTGGCGCAGGCTCGGGCGCCGCCGACCTTATCACGCTGCGCGGGGCGCGCCTTCTGCGCGCGGCCGACGTGGTCGTTTGGACGGGAAGCCTTGTGAACCCCGAGCTGCTCGCTGAGTGCAAGGAATCCTGCATCGTCTACGACAGCGCGCACATGACCTTGGAGGAAGTGCTCGACGTGATGTGCGCGGCGGATGCGCGGGGCGAGGAAGTGGTGCGCCTGCACACGGGCGACCCGTGCCTGTACGGCGCCATCCAGGAGCAGATGGACGCACTCGACGCGCGCGGCGTGGACTACGAGGTGGTGCCCGGCGTGTCGAGCTTTTGCGGTGCCGCGGCGGCGCTTCGCCAGGAATACACGCTGCCGGGAATCAGCCAGTCGGTCGTGATCACGCGGCTTTCCGGACGTACCCCCATGCCCGCGGGCGAGGGCATGCGCACCATGGCGGAAAGTGGCTCGACTATGGTCATCTTCCTGAGCTCGGGTATGCTCGCCGAGCTTTCCGCCGAGCTTTTGGCCGCGGGCCGCAGCTCCGACGAGCCGGCCGCGCTCGTGTACAAGGCGACCTGGCCTGAGGAGCGCGTGGTGCGATGCACAGTGGGCACGCTCGCCGATGCGGGCGCGCGAGAGGGCATCGACCGCACGGCGCTCGTGGTGGTGGGCCGCGTGCTCGGAGCTCGCGGCGGGTTTTCGTACAACGGCGCGCAAGCAGAGTCGTACGAGCGCAGCAAGCTTTACGACCCTTCGTTTGCCACGGGGTATCGGAAGGCGAGCAGCTAGCGTGGCCTTCGAGCACTACATATATACCGGGACGACCCGCCTGCGCTGCGGCTACACCACGGGGAGCTGCGCCGCGCTCGCGGCGAAGGCGGCCTGCGAGATGCTTTTGTCACGAAAACCCGTCGGCCTCGTGTCGATCGTCACCCCCGGCGGGCTGCCCGTCGAGGCGAACGTGGTCGACGCATGCATCGGCGAGAGGTGCGCCCAGTGCGCCGTTCGAAAGGACGCAGGCGACGATGCCGATGTGACCGACGGCGTGCTCGTGTACGCGCGCGTGGAACATGCGGTGTCGGGCACGGGCGCTGCGGGCAGCAAGGGCGTGCCCACGCGCGAATCGGAAGTTTCCGTCGATGGCGGCGTGGGCGTGGGGCGCGTGACGTTGCCCGGGCTCGAGCAGCCGGTGGGGGCGGCCGCCATCAACGCGACGCCGCGCGCGATGATCACTTCGGCGGTGCGCGAGGTGTGCGCCGTGCACGGCTTTTCTGGAGATATTGCTGTGACGATTTCGGTACCCGAGGGCGTTGCCCTTGCCGAAAAGACCTTCAACCCGCACCTGGGGATAAAGGACGGCATCTCTATCCTGGGCACGACGGGCATCGTCGAACCGCGCAGCCTCGCTGCCTTGCGCGACAGCATCGAGCTCGAGATCCGGCAGCATGCGGCTATGGGGCGGCGTGGAGTCGTGCTCACGCCCGGCAACTACGGCGGGCAGTTCATCTCGGGGCATTTCCACCTAAACGGTGCGCCGGTGGTCTTCATCTCCAACTTCGTGGGCGATGCGATTGATTGCTGCGTTCGCGAGGGATTCACCAATGTCCTTCTTGTGGGACACATCGGCAAGCTGGTGAAGCTGGCCGGGGGCATTATGAACACCCACTCCCGATGGGCGGACGGCCGGGCGGAGCTGTTCTGCGCCCACGCCGCCCTGTGCGGGGCGGACCGGGACACCGCCCGGGCGCTGATGGACAGCGCCACCGCCGACCAGTGCCTTGCGGTGCTGGACCGGGCAGGGCTCCGGGCAGCGGTGATGAGCTCCCTGCTGGAGGCGGTCCAGCGCCATTTGGACCGGCGGGCGGCGGGACAGTTTGCTGTGGGTGCGGTGACGTTCAGCAATCAATACGGCCTTCTGGGGATGACCCGGGGCGCAAAGGAGATCTTGAACACATGGCAGATAAATTAGGAACCTTTTACGGCGTGGGGGTGGGCCCCGGGGACCCGGAGCTGCTGACCCTGAAGGCGGTGCGGGTGCTGGAGGCCTGCCCGGTGCTGGCCGCGCCTCAGATGGCCTCCGGGGAGATGACCGCCCTGAATATCGCCCGGCAGGCGGCCCGGCTGGAGGGCAAGAGCCTCCTGCCCCTGCGCTTCACCATGTCCCGGGACC
>URDZ01000142.1:0-3554 GCA_900546725.1 uncultured Collinsella sp.
TGGCGGCTGCGCGCGCCGCGCAGGTCGACTTCTTTGTGCGCACCATGCCGCAGGGCTATGACACGCGCGTGGCCAACGATGCCGAAAGCATCAGCCAGGGCCAGCGTCAGCTGCTGACCATCGCACGCGTGCTGCTCAATAACCCGGCGATTCTCATCCTGGACGAGGCGACCTCAAGCGTGGATACGCGTACCGAGCTTGCCATCGGTCGTGCCATGGACGCGCTCATGCGCGGGCGCACGAGCTTTGTGATCGCGCACCGCCTGTCGACGATCGTGGACGCCGACCTGATCTTGGTCATGGATCACGGCAACATTATCGAGCAGGGCACGCATAAGGAGCTGCTGGCTGCCGAGGGTGCCTACGCCGACCTCTATCTGAGCCAGTTCGCATAATGTGACAAAGGGACAGTCTCTTTGCCACATCACAAATAAGGCGCGCCGGGGATGAATTCCCTGGCGCGCCTTTGCGTTGATGCCGATGTCGTTTTGTGCCGCTTGCGTTCCTAGCGTTCGTCCACGAGCTTGGCGACGAGGGCCTTGAGCTCGGCCACCTCTCGCTCGAGTTCCTTGACGCGGCGGGCATTCTCGGTGATGCCCTGGCGGTTGAGGGCGGACTGCTCGGCGGCGTCATCGGGCATGTACTCGCGATGCTGCTTGGCGTCGAAACTCTCCTCGAACACACGGCAGCCGTTGCGCTTGATGATGCGTCCCGGCACGCCCACGACGGTGCAGTTGTCGGGGACGTCCTTAACGACGACCGAGTTGCCGCCGATCTTGACGTTGTTGCCGATGCGGATGTTGCCGAGCACCTTGGCGCCCGTGCCCACCGTGACATTGTTGCCCAGGGTGGGGTGACGCTTGCCGGTCTCGTTGCCGGTGCCGCCGAGCGTGACGCCCTGGTAGAGCACACAGTTGTCGCCCACAATGGTGGTCTCGCCGATGACGACGCCCATGGCGTGGTCGATAAAGAAGTGCTTGCCAATCTGCGCGGCAGGGTGAATCTCGACGCCGGTGATGTGGCGGGTGATTTGCGAGAGCACGCGGGCGAGCGAGCGATGACCGTGCTCCCACAGCCAGTGCTCGGGCACGTGGTTCCACTTGGCGTGCAGGCCAGGATAGGAAAGAAAGATGACCAGACCGTTTTGCGCGGCGGGGTCCTGCGCCTGGACGGTCTTGATGTCCTCGCGAATGGTATTGATAAAGCTCACCGGCCGCCCTCCCTTAGCGCCATGGCAATGCGATTCAATAAAGTATAGCGATTCGCTAGGGATTAAAAAGGACAATCTTGGCGGCTTTGCGCTACAAGTGTCAGTTATGCAAACTTGCTGGTAATGGAGTCATGCTTTTGTGGGGTTGCGCACGAGGGGGCACCGCAACCGTATACTGGTCAACTTGGACGTATCCGCGCCCACAACTGAGAGGTTTTACTTCATGGGTTTCATCAATTTTATTGCCGAGCTGCTTAAGGACCCGCGCACCGCGATCGCCAGCTGGATCGCCGCCGGCCCGCTTATGGCCTACGGCTGCGTGTTCCTGATCATCTTTATCGAGACGGGCGTGGTGTTCTTCCCGTTCCTTCCCGGTGATTCGCTGCTGTTCGCCTCGGGTTTCTTTGCCCACAACGGCGGCTTTAACATCGTGGCGCTTCTGGCCACCGCATGGGCCGCTGCCATTTTGGGCGATCAGTGCAACTTTATGATCGGTCACTTCTTTGGCCGCAAGATCATCGCTTCGGGCAAGGTCAAGGCCATGACGCCCGAGCGCATCAAAAAGTCCGAGGACTTCTTGGACAAGTGGGGTCACCTGGCCATCTTCCTGGGTCGCTTCTTCCCGTTTATCCGCACCTTTGTGCCCTTTATCGCTGGCATGGGCGGCATGCACTGGCGCAACTTTGTCGTCTTTAACGTGCTGGGCGGCATTACCTGGTCGACGGTCTTTACGCTGCTGGGCTACTTCTTTGGCGGCATTCCCTTTGTGCAAGAGCACTTTGAGCTGCTGATTATCGGCATCGTTGCCGTGTCGATCATCCCGACCGTGGTCGGTCTGGTTAAGGCCAAGCTGGGTAAATAGAACGCCTAGCTCGAGCCAGCGCGCAGACCGTACAGTTGAGGCCCGTCACCGCTTACGGTGGCGGGCCTTTTTGCTTCGGTCAAATGAAAATACTTTACTTAGTTAAAGAAAAGCGTTTTATCAGACGCGTGCGGGGAGTACAATCTCGTGCATGCGAATCGACGTGCCATCGGCTTTGATGCTGCTCGCGTGTCCCGTCCGGCTCTACGCTCCGGGCGTGCGACGTTGCGACGCGGTCGGCCTCGGTCCTTGCGTGCGGGTTCGCGAGTATGCAACTGTGTATGTAAGGAGCGACATATGACTGTCGAGAAGAAGGATATCGATTGGGGTAGCCTCGGCTTTGGCTACATGAAGACCGATTACAGCTACGAGGCTCATTGGAAGGATGGCGAGTGGGACGAGGGCGGCCTGACCACCGACCACACCCTGCATGTCTCCGAGTGCGGCGGTATCTTCCATTACTGCCAGGAGGTCTTTGAGGGCCTGAAGGCCTACACCGCCGAGGACGGCAGCATCGTCTGCTTCCGTCCCGACATGAACGCTGAGCGTATGTATAACTCTGCCCAGCGCCTCGAGATGCCCCCGTTTCCCAAGGACAAGTTCGTTGAGGCCGTCAAGCAGGTCGTTTCTGCCAACGCCGCCTGGGTTCCGCCCTTCGGTTCCGGCGCGACCCTGTACGTGCGTCCGTTTATGATCGGCTCCGGTGACGTGATCGGCGTGGCTCCCGCTCCTGAGTACACGTTCCGCATTCTCGTGACCCCGGTCGGTCCGTACTTTAAGGGCGGCCTCAAGCCCGTCAAGCTGCGCGTTTCCGAGTATGACCGTGCTGCACCGCACGGCACCGGCAACATCAAGGCCGGCCTGAACTACGCCATGTCCCTTAAGCCCACGATGGAGGCCCATCGCGAGGGCTATGCCGAGAACCTGTATCTCGACTCCGAGTCCCGCACCTATGTCGAGGAGACCGGTGGCGCCAACGTCCTGTTCGTGAAAGAGGATGGCACGCTCGTCGTTCCGCAGTCGCACACCGACTCCATCCTGCCCTCTATCACCCGTCGTTCGCTCGTTCAGGTTGCTCAGGACCTGGGCATGACCGTTGACCAGCGCCCCGTCGAGTGGGCCGAGGTCAAGGCCGGCACCTTTGTGGAGTGCGGCCTGTGCGGCACCGCTGCCGTCATCTCTCCGGTTGGCGAAATCGACAACAAGGTTTACGGCGCCGACGAGACCGTGACCTTCCCGGCTGGATACACCGAGATCGGCCCTGTGATGAAGAAGCTTCGCGAGACCCTGACTGGTATCCAGTCTGGTGCTGTCGAGGACAAGCACAACTGGGTTTACACCGTCGCGTAATTTGTCTTACCTATCCGGGCAGAGAACAAGTTCCCTCCCGGCGCGTCCTCGGACATGCAAGAAGCCCTCGCTGCGCACTTCGTGCGGCGAGGGCTTCTTGCGTCCTGCGGAGTGTGCCTAAAAGTAAACTAA
>URDZ01000143.1:0-3151 GCA_900546725.1 uncultured Collinsella sp.
CCCTCGAGCCAAATACGAAGATGCTCGCGCGAGGCGTCGGCGCCTACATCGGTGATGCTGGGCGAGGTTTTGGGCAAAGAACCAATCACGGTGCCGCGCGGATCGCGTGTGAGGGGATGGATTTGCATGTCGGCGCAGTTGTCGGCATGGGTTCTGAGCAGACCGAGGTTAGGGGCGACGGTGCGTGGCTGCCCCAGGCTGCTCATAAAGCCACGTCCTACGGTAGTTTCGGTGGTGCCAAAGTGCCCGCCTGTCTTGCTGTCGCAAAAGCGCTCGACGGTGGCCACGCCCTGAACGGGATCGGCGAGCGCCCCCGTTGCCACAAAGAGCATCAAGAAGAGCGTGCTTTTTTCGCGCACGGCATTGCCGTCAAAGTTGTCGATGCGATTGAGGGCGTTTGCATATAAGCGGCTGTCCAGCTTGTAGCTGGCGAGAGCCGACATCATTTCGTTGGCGGCCGGACCGCGATAGTGCTCGGCGATTGCCTGATAGGCGGACTCGCCGCCGCCGAGCTTGCTGCAGATTGCCGCGGAAAGGTTGAGCGTGGTGACGGTAAAGTCGCTGTAGATGGCGGGCGCGCACTGGTCAGGCTTGCGATGGACGATGTAACGGGTGAGATACGAGCGGTTGGAAGAGCATTTCTCGAGCAGGGTGCTGCCGAGATAAGAGTTTCCATTGATGAGCATTCGGGCGATCTCGAGATGTTTAAGACCGCCGAACGAGCGAATATCGTTATAGAGGACCGAGCAAGGCGTCTCTGCTGCCACGGATACCTCCTTTGATTGCTTCCTAGCCAATATGGCGATAGGAATTAATGGCCCCCGGTGGGCGACGTATTAAATGGCTGCGCAATATATAGCGTAACCAAAGCAACATTATAGGCCACATGTTCGAAATTGCAGGAAGACCGAGAGATTTTGGTTGGACTGAACGGAAATCCCCCTCTGTCTTGATCTATAACAATTAGGACCGATTTTACTCGGTAATTGTTACAGATTGAGACAATCGGCCAGGCCCACCTCGTCCGCCTCGTCATCTGTGGTTTACGTGGGGGCATGCGAAGCGCGGGTATACTAACCCGCGGCGAATCTGCTCCATCGCTTAGAGCTGCTGCGTCTGGACGGCGCGTGATAGGGCTGCCAAAGCGATCGCCAGCGTGCTGAGCAACGTCCTCTCTGTGCGCACCCGTTTTTGTATGTATTAGCGCACTACCAAGCACGCCCGCGCGGCCGCATGCCGCGCCCATTGCGCGTGCAGATAAGGAACAACAACATATGCGTAATTCTGTATCTGACGTCACCGACGCCGAGATTCTGGACGAGACCCGCGAGGCTATGACCCAGGCTGCCTTCGATGCCGCCGATGAGGCCAATGCTGCCCAGGCCGTCGAGTCCGCTACCGAGAGCCTGCCCGCCTTTGACGAGCTGGGTCTTTCGGACGAGATGCTTCGTGCTATCGAGAACCTGGGCTACACGGCGCCGACGCCTGTTCAGGCCAGCTCCATCCCCGTGGTGCTCGAGGGCCGCGACCTGCTTGCCGCCGCTCAGACCGGCACCGGCAAGACGGCCGCCTTCTTGCTGCCGACCATGAACAACCTGGAGCACATCGCTCCGCCCAAGCCCGTGCGCGAACGCGGCGGCCGCAACCGTCGTCGCGGCGCCAAGAAGCCCGAGGGCAACGGCCGCGGCCCCGTGATGCTCGTCATCACCCCCACGCGCGAGCTTGCACAGCAGATCGACGAGGTCGCCGGCAAGATCGCCGACGTCACCGGCCATGTCGCCGTGACCGTCGTGGGCGGCGTGAGCTACAAGCCGCAGACCGCGGCCCTCAAGTACGGCTGCGACATCCTGGTCGCCACGCCGGGCCGTCTGGTCGACCTGATCGAGCGGGGCGCCTGCCACCTGGACGAGGTCAAGGTGCTGGTGCTCGACGAGGCCGACCGCATGCTCGACATGGGCTTTTTGCCTGCCGTCCGCCGCATTGTGCGCGAGACGCCGGCCGAGCGCCAGACGCTGCTGTTCTCGGCGACGCTCGACGAGGAGGCAGTGGGCGAGATCACCGACCTGGTGAGCGACCCGGCCCGCGTGGAGATCGCGCCCGCCACGTCGACCGCCGATACCGTCGATCAGTTTGTGTTCCCGGTGTCCATCGAGGCCAAGAACAACCTGTTGCCCGAGTTTCTCAAGAAGGAGGGCCCGGAGCGCACCATCGTCTTTATGCGCACCAAGCACCGCGCCGACAGTTGCTGCCGTCGTCTGGAGCGTAAGGGCATCAAGGCTGCCGCGATTCACGGCAACCGCAGCCAGGCGCAGCGCGAGCGTGCGCTTTCTGCCTTCCGCGACGGCACCGTCGACGTGCTGGTGGCAACCGATGTTCTCGCCCGCGGCATCGACATTAGCGACGTGCGCTACGTCGTGAACTTTGACGTGCCGGCCGAGCCGACCGACTACATCCACCGCATTGGCCGCACGGGCCGCGCCGGCGAGCTGGGCTGGGCCATTACGTTTGTGACCGAGCAAGACGTCGACGAGTTCTACGAGATCGAGAAGCTCATGGACAAGACCGCCGACATCTACGAGGCCGGCGACCTGCACGTGGGTCCCAACCCGCCCGCGGTTGACCCCGAGCGCGACCCTGCGGCCTTTAAGGTGAAGAAGAAGACCAAGCGCGGCAAGTCCAAGAGCAAGAAGAAGCTTGAGCAGGCGCGTCGCGACGGCAAGCGCAACGGCGACGATTACGGCGATGTTGCCGGTCGTTCCAACCGCGGTCGCGACGAGCGCCGCGGCGACGGCGAGCGTCCGAGCCGTCCCAAGCGCGGCGGCAAGACCCGCGTGCGCGAGGGCGTTCAGGCTCGCGTGGACGAGGCTGTGGAGAGCGTGGCCCGCGAGGTAGCTGCCGAGGAGCGCGGCGGTGCCGCTGCCGTCGAGCAGGCCCCGCGCGGTAACCGTGCCGAGCGTCGTGCCAAGCAGTTCCAGGGCGAGGCGCATCGCCGCCGTCGCGAGGATGAGGATCGCGGTGGCCGTCGTCGTGTCGAGCGCGAGGACGAGGGCCGCGGTTCGCGCGGTGGCAAGCGCGGTGCGGGCGACCGCCGTCGTTCCGGTCGTGATGACGAGCGCGGTGACCGTGATGAGCGCCGCGGCGGCGAGCGTCG
>URDZ01000144.1:0-3112 GCA_900546725.1 uncultured Collinsella sp.
GCCGAAGTTGAAAGGCAGATTGCCGCTCTGGCGGGTTTGCAGCGTCAACTGGTTACGCGGTTTGGTAAAACCGCGTAACCCCTAAGGCCGCTGGCCCATGCCACCCTCGAGGGTGACAGTCTCGCCGTTCATATACTTAAAGTCGGGACCGCAAAGCTGAACGACCACGCGGCCGATCTCCTTCTCGACGTCGCCGTAGTGACCAGCCGGCGGCATGTGGACGTTGGCCTTAAACGCCTCGGGATAGGCATCCTGGAAGTTCTCGAGCGCAGCGGTCCAAGCAAGCGGGCAAACGATATTGACGTTGATGCCGTCCTTGCCCCACTCGTTGGCGGCAACGCGGGTCAGGCCGCGGATGCCCTCCTTGGCGGCAGCATAGCTGCACTGGCCATAGTTGCCAAACAGGCCGGCACCCGAGGCAAAGTTGACCACGGAGCCCTTGGTCTCCTTCAGGTGCGGATAGGCCTTCTGCATGTACAGATAGGTAGCATACAGACCGGAGTAAATGGCCAGATTAAACTGATCCATGGTGTGATCGGCGATGGTCACGCCCGAGGCGCTGGCCTGAGCATTGTTGACGACGGCGTCGATGCGGCCAAACTCCTCAATGGCCTTGTCGATGACGTTCTGGACGACGGCTTCGTTGTCCTGACCGGCTGAAACATCGGCCTGAACAGGCAGAACCTTGACACCGTACTCGGCCTCGAGAGACTCCTTGGCGGCCTCGAGCTTAGCGACGTTGCGGCCGGTGATGACGAGGTTCGCGCCCTCCTTGGCAAAAGCGATATCGATGCCGTAGCCGATGGAGCCAGCGGAACCGTCCTTAAGCGTGGCCTTGCCGCCACCGGTGACGATCACGGTCTTACCAGTGAAAAGTCCCATACAAAGTCCTTTCAAATCGCGACGGGCACGCCCGCCGACTGCGCGTATCCAACTTCACGCGCCAAAAGCTGAAATGCAACTTTAGCGGGTTCAAGTGAAAAATAAAGACCGCAGCAGGCGAACGGCACCACGTCGTTCGGCGAAGGGATTGTCAAGTACAAACTGGATAAAGCGGCCGAGTTATTGTTATCAGATCGAGCCATCGAACACGTTTTGAAACTTTGCTGCGGCGCGCGGGATGTCGGCGCGAGACTTTATCATAGGATGACAAACAACGATGAGGAGCACATGCCTATGACAGACGAGCTGGACCCCCAGACTCAAGAGCATATTGATGATCCCGCAGACGTCACCACAGATACTGACGCTGTGACCTGCGATGGTACCGACGTCGACGGCCCCATCTTGGACGAAAGCGCTACGGCGGAAACCCCCGAATCAGAAAACGTCGATGAGCAAAACGACGATGCGCCCGCTCAGGACGACGCCCCCGTACAGGACGACGCCCCGCAAGCAGCGGGCCCCATCGAGGTGTCTTCGGAAGAAGAGCTCGATGCCGTCATGGACTCCATGATGGATGTTGTCAAAGCGATGAAAGACGCCGTCGCCGATGCCGATATTAATGCCGAGGAAGAGGAGGCCGCCGAGGCGGCCTCGACCTTTGTGCCCGGCGAGACTCCGGTTGCCGACCAGGGCAGCACCATGCCCTCGTTTCTGCAGCTCGAGCATCCCACGATTGGCGCCGATGCGGTCGATCCGCACGCAGCAGGCTTTTCTGTGATTGAGGGCGGTACCGGCAATATCGCCGTGCCGCAGGCTGCCGATGCGGACGCTGCCGACACCGCTCGCCCGACCGCCCTGCACTCCCCCGCCGCGAGCCGCGATCTGGGGACCGCTGTCTCGAACACTGCGAACGCCGTGGGCACCTTTATCGCCCAGGGTGCCTCGGCCATGCGCGAGATGAATGCCGCAAAGAAGGCACTCGCGGACGCCCGCGCTCACCTGGCCGAACTTGAGCAGCGCATCGCCGATCAAGGCGAGGAACTCGAGACGCGCCAGGATATCGCAGGCCGCTACGACCAGATCGTCGCCGACCAGCGCCAGGCGATTGCCACGGCCCAAAAGACTGCAGCGGCCGCCGAGATTGACCGTGATACCCACGCCGCCAAAGCGACAGAGCTCAAGGGTCAGTTCGAACAAATGAAGACAGAGGATGACGCGACTGAGCTCCGCCTGAAGGCCGCGCTCGACGCTGTGGAGGCCCGCGAGGCGAGCTCTCGCGAGACCGGCAACCGCCTCGTTCGACGTCTTGAGGATTCCAAGCGCATCCGCGACAAGGTGAAGGCCGAGCGAGACGCCGGCATTGCGGCCGCACAACAAACCGTCGACGCCACGCGCGCCCAGCTCGAGACGCTGCGTCATGAGTACGCCGAGCTGCAACGCAATCCCTCGGCAAATCCCGCCAACTATACGGTGCGCACCAGCGAGCTCTCGATGCAGATCTCCGACACGGCAGATGCCCTGCGTAAAGCCGAAGAAGATGTCCCACGCATCACCGCCGACCTTGAGCACTCGCTTGCCGCAGCCGAGCAGGCCGTCGAGCAGGCTCAAGCCCCTATCGCCGACGCAAAACGCGCGCACCAAGCCGTGACGACCGAGGCCGATGCCGCGCGCGACGAGCTGCAGACGGCGAAGACTGCCGCCGCGACGCGCCAGCGCGAACTGCGCGAGAAGATCGCCGCCGAGGACAAGGCACGCCGCGACCAAGAGCAAAGCATCGCCAACGCCCAAGCAGATGCCGCACATGCACAGTCGATCATCGAGCAGGCGACCGAGGTACATGACCATCCAGAGATCACTGAGTCGCTTGCAGGATCCTTGGCCCGAGACAAAGCCGAACACGCCGAGACCGAGCGAGAAGTCGCCCAGCTCGAGGCCACCGAGGACGCGGTGCGCGAGCGTACCCGCGACTCACGCATCAAATTCACCGGCGCCATCGTCTGCATCGTCGCTGCAATCCTGGTGATCATCCTAGTCTGGCTGTTCGCGAGCAAGTAACCACTCCCCAAAGACTACAAGGAGTGTCCCCAGGTGCCGGCACATAAGGAACGTCCCCAAGTACCAACAACGGCGGCGCCGATGCCTTGGCAAAGTCAGCGAAAACCCGCCAGAGCGAGCAAGGTGCCTTGAAACGAGGCGGCATTGACCTTTTGGTCATGCCGCCGAAGTT
>URDZ01000145.1:0-2955 GCA_900546725.1 uncultured Collinsella sp.
CCGCCGCGGTCGTTACCACGGTTGCCGCCAAAGCCGCCACGGTTGCCACCGCGGTCGCCATAGCCACCACGGTTGCCGCCAAAGCCGCCGCGACCGCCACGGTCGCCGCCACGGCCACCACGGTCGTCACGGCCGCCGCGAGGACCGCGGTCCTCGTCCAGGCCCATGGCGACGAGCGGAGCGATAACCTTATCGAGAGCGGCCATCAGCTCGGTAGCCTCCTCGTAAGAAAGCTCGGGCAGGAGCTTCTCTTTCTTGTTGGCAAGCTCGACCAGGCCCTCAGCGGCATCCTCGGCGGCGAAGACGACGATCTTGCGCATATCGCCCTCGGCGTCGTCGATGCGGCCGACCAGATCGGCAGCCTCGGCCTCGGCCATCAGGCCATCGAGCTCACGGAGGCGCATGCCCAGCAGGTCGGACATTTCCTTCTGCTCCATCTTGGGCTTGAGGTCAAGAAGCTTGATGGCGCGCTCGATGTTCGCCATGCGCTCGGCCTTGGCCTCCTCCTCCTTGGAAATAGCAAAGCGACGGCTACGCAGCAGGCGGGCGGCCTTCTGCATCTTATCCATCAGCTCTTCGTCATCGTAATCAGCGGCGGCCTCGACAACCTCGGCCTCCTCCTCGGCGGAAACCTCGTCAGCAGCCTCAACCTCAGCAGCTTCGGTCTCCACGGTCTCGACTGCCTCGACCTCGGCAGCCATGGTCTCGTTCTCGGTCTCGTTCATGATCTCTTCGTTCTCGGACATGAGACTCCTTCTTGGCCCTCTCGGGCATCATCGCCCCATTCGCGGGGCCCGTCGCGCACTCTTTGCGCTTTAAACATTCATGCCTCTCGGCAAAACGTCCATTAGTTTATGGTGTCGCCATTCAATCTAGCTGCAGAATCTATGTGCACACATTAATGCGACATGTGCGACTCGCGACGAGCGTACACCAGCGACGTCGCGAACCCAACCACGGCAATTACAGCCGCCACACGCACGGCAGCTGCAAATCCAATCGCCTGGGCAACGTCCGTCGCAGCGCCAGCGACACCGGCAGTCGCCGCAGAACTCGAGAGCAGGCCGATAAACAGCGACGGGCCAAACGATGCGGCAATCATGTTCCACGTGTTGAGCAATGCCGTTCCGTGAGGATGCTCAGCGGCGGGCAGCGTCTCCAAGCCGGCCGTTTGCGAGGGGCTCAGCACCAAACCGACTCCGGCATACACCACAACGGTCAGCGCCACGACGACGCCGATGTTCATGCTTGCCGCCGTCATCGAGATGGCAGTCTGTCCCACGGCAATCAGGGCAAAGCCGACCGGCAGCAGCGGCCATGCGCCACGGGCGTCCATCACACGTCCGCCCACAATCGAGGTCACGGCGTTGCAGGCAATCGCCGGCAAAATGAGCAGGCCCGCAATAAGTGCGGTCATGCCGTATGCGCCCTCAAAATAGAGCGGCAACAAAACGCTCATCGAGAACGTCGTCATCATCGACACCACCACAAGCAGGCACGCAGGCCAAAAGCGAACGCTCGCCATGGGACGCACGTTAAGCACCGGATGTTCGAGCTTGAGCTGACGGGCGGCAAACAGGCCGAGCAGCACAATGGCGGCGAACAGCGCCACGATACCGGCAATCAGATTGGTCGAGAACTCGCCTACGGAATACACAAATGCCGTAATGCCGGCCGCGAGCAAAACAACCGACAGAATATCAAGCGTGGTGTTCGAACGCTCTCCGACATTCTGAACAAGCTTAACGCCCGCCGCTGCGACCGCAATACCGCCCACCAGCGGCACTACGAACACCGCCCTCCAGCCAAACAACGTGCACATAAGACCGCTGATCACGGGTCCAAACGCCGGCCCCAGCGTAATGCAGGCACCACCCAGGCTCAGATACAGACCGAGCTTCTCACGCGGGGCACAAGACAGCACCACGTTCATCATGAGCGGAAACAAGATGCCCGATCCTGCAGCCTGCAAAATACGGCTTGGCAGCAAAACGCTAAACGACGGAGCGACCAGGCACAGGACTTCGCCGGCGACCATGCATCCGCATGCGAAAAACAGCAGCTTGCGCGTCGAGAAACGACCGGACAGGAAGGCCATGATGGCCGTAAAGATCGACGTCACGATCATGTAGCCCGAAACGAGCCACTGCGCCGTGGTGGCACTCACCGAAAAGGCCGCCATAATGTCGTGCAACGCCACGTTAATGATGTTCTCGTTAAACGCGGCAACAAAGGCTGCGATATACATTACGGCGAGAAGCGCCGCAGTGGCCGATGGCGTTACTTGAACTTGTTGCTGAGATTTGCTCCCCATGCATTTCCTTCCTCTTGGAACGACAGTCGCATCGCCCCAGAGGAACAGTCCAGGGCGAAAAATGAGCCCTAGACTTACGCCAGACGCCGTACACGACGAGTCTGGCAACATGGTCCAACATCGAAAGATTGTAACGCGGACGCACAGCTTTCCTTCCGCGCTATTATTAAAAGTCCACGAAAGCATAAGACATGAGGAGCCCGCCATGATCAAGCCCATCATGAAATCCGAGTTCTTTTTGCGCCTTCCTTCCGAAGACGCGGGACCCGACGACGCCGCGACCGGGCAGGACCTCCTGGATACGCTCAACGAACATGAGCACGAGTGCGTGGGCCTCGCCGCCAACATGATCGGCGTGCGCAAACGCATCATCTGCGTAAAGGACGGCACCAGGGCGCTCCTGATGTACAACCCTCAAATTCTCGAGCAGGTCAATGCCTATCAGACGAGCGAAGGGTGCCTCTCGCTGATCGGCGAGCGTCCCTGTACCCGCTATCGCCGCATTAAGGTTGAGTATTTGGACGAGAACTTTGTCCGCCGCATCAAAAACTTCTCGGGCTACACCGCCGAGATCATCCAGCACGAAATCGACCACTGCAACGGGATTGTTATATAGTTCCGCCGTTCTACCGAACGGCGGA
>URDZ01000146.1:0-2888 GCA_900546725.1 uncultured Collinsella sp.
GGACGGGCGACGGTCTGGCGATTGCAATATCTGTCGCCGGGCGCGACGGAGGACCGCCAGAAGATATAGAGCTGTCACGCGTGCTCGCCGTGTACGCCTGCGCCGCCGACCCGTTTACGGCCGCCGTCTGCGGTACCGCCGTCTACAACGTTGCCGGCACGCGTGCCGCCACCGTCGCCGATGCTCCGGCAAGCTTTAAGGTCGCCTTTATCGACGAACTCTACCGCGCGACCGCCCAAGACATTGCCGATAACCGACTCGAGCTCGAGGAGGCATAGGCCATGTCCGAGCCCGCAACCAATACCGGCATGAACACGCTCGTCGCCGTGGCCATCGCCCCGTGCGGCACCGGCGATGAGCTCTCCGCCGAGGTCGCCGAGGTCGTGCGCGCCATTCGCGAGAGCGGCCTTCCCAACCGCACCACCTCGATGTTCACCGAGATCGAGGGCGACTGGGACGAAGTCATGCAGGTCGTGCGCGACGCAACCTTTGTGTTGGCGAGCAAGGGAATCCGCACCGAAGTCGTGCTCAAAGCCGATATTCGGCCCGGATTTACCGACACCATGACCGGCAAGCTCGAGCGCATGGAAGCACAGATCAAGAAGCAGGAGGAAGCACGATGAGCATCCGCGACAACCTTGATATCTCGGCCTATCTGGTACTCGGCCCCGAAAACACCCTCGGGCGCCCCGTGGGCGATGTGGTGGCCCAGGCGCTCGACGCAGGCTTTACTTGCATTCAAGTGCGCTCCAAGGTGGCAAGCGCCCGCGAGATCATCGCGCTGACCGGCGACGCCGCGCAGGCAATCGCACATGCTGGCAAGACCGGTCAGGTCGCCCTGTTAATCGACGACCGTCTGGACTGTGTGCTTGCCGCACGCGAGCAGGGTATTGCTGTCGACGGCGTGCACGTGGGCCAAAACGATATTCCCGTCGAGGTCTGTCGCAAGCTGCTGGGCCCCGATGCCATCGTGGGCCTTTCGGCCCGTTGCGAGGAGATGCTCGAGTACGTCAAGACCGCCGACATGAGCCTGGTCGACTACCTGGGCATCGGCCCGCTCCACGAGACCGAGACCAAGCGCGACTGCGGACGCGCGGCCGACGGCTCTATCATCACCAAGAGCTTTGAGGACCTGGACGCACTCCACGCGGCAAGCCCCGTGCCCATCGTGGTGGGCGGCGGCGTCAAGACGGCCGACCTGCCGCAGCTCAAGGCCACCGGCGTCGACGGCTTCTTTGTGGTGAGCGCTGTCTGCAGCGCCGATGACCCCCACGCCGCGGCCAAGGAACTCGTCGACACCTGGCAGCGGGCATAGGCTCAGGCCGAGCAACTGATTCGCGACCTCATATCTTCAGCAATGGAAAGCGCATCCCAGTTTGGACCTCCATTCCGGGATGCGCTTTCCGCATGCAACCCTTACCCCGCCAGATACGCTTCCAGCTCGGGCAAGGTCGCCTCCGCATCGTGACGGCCGATCTGGTAGATGCGCTCAAGTTCATCCGGTTCGCGGCACAGCGACGGCACCTTCACCGATTCGCTCGGCCGTACCACAAAGATTTCGCCGGCAGCCTCGCGACGTGCCAGGCCATCGAGCGTGGCATTGTAGACCTCATGCCGGTGCTCAAGCTCTGCGACAAACTCCGGATAGTGACGGAACACGCGCCGCAGCATGGGCATCACGCTGTTGGGCTGCTTCACAAAGCCCGCTGGCTGCGTGAGTACCACGATATTGCGGTCATACCCCTGCGCAAACAGCCAAGCGCTGGGAATGGAATCGGCCACGCCGCCATCCAGGTACTTGCGGCCCTCAATGGCGACAGGACGCGTCGCCACGGGAATTGCCGACGACGCCCGGATCCACTCGATATCGCGCTCATCGCCATAGGGCAGGTCGTGATAGACGGCCTTGCCCGTCTCGATATCGGTACACACGCACGTAAACCGCATGGGGCAGGCGCGATACGCCTCCAAGTCGATGGGATCGCGCTCGATAGGCACCTCGTGATAGGCAAAATCGGCATTGAACATGTCGCCGGTTCGCAACCAGCTTGCTACACCTGCATAGCGCTTATCGGCGCAATAGGCCTTGTTGTAGCGAATGGCGCGGCCGATCTGGCGCGATTTAAAGTTGTAGCCAAACGCCGCGCCCGCCGAGACACCCACCATATGGTCGCAAGTTAAGCCGTGCTCCATCCATACGTCGAGCACGCCCGCCGTATACATACCGCGGTAGCCGCCTCCCTCGAGCGCGAGCCCCACCGTGTGTGATGTCTCCGGCTGTGTCATGCAACCATCTCCGTTCCCATGCTTTTGAACTCAACAAGTATATCTGTCAACGTATGCCGTCAAAAACGTGTTTATAAGCATTTATCGAACGTTTCCCGATGCATCCCCCATGCCGTACCGCAATGCCCCTAGATGGCCTTAGGCATGAACGCCCTTAAGAACGTTGCGGGATAATCATCGCCCGCACCATGCCAACGTCATCGCACACAACGTGAGATAATTCTCAGCAGAATTCACCGACAGCAGAGGGAGTTTGTGATGAAGGTTCTTTTGGTCAATGGCAGTCCCAAGGCAAACGGCAATACCGCCCGCGCACTCGCCGAGGTCGCCGAGCAACTCAACGCCGAGGGCATCGATACCGAGGTGTTCCAGCTGGGCGCCAAGCCCATTCGCGACTGCATCGGTTGCGGCCAGTGCGGCAAGCTTGGCGGTCGCTGCACCTTTGACGATGACGTGGTGAACGAGCTCATCGCTGCCGCCGAGCAGGCAGACGGCTTTGTCTTTGGCTCGCCCGTCTACTATGCGCATCCCAGCGGACGCATCCTCTCGGCTCTCGACCGCGCATTCTATGCCGGCGGGCATGCCTTTGAGCACAAACCCGG
>URDZ01000147.1:0-2820 GCA_900546725.1 uncultured Collinsella sp.
GGCTGGCGCCTGTTTACGCACCCCGCCTACCACGACGTGGTCGAGGCCTATGTGTTGAGCTGGGACACGCAAAAGCTGTCCCAGGCGGCGCTCGAAACCCTGGCCGTTATCGCATACCACCAGCCTGTGACGCGCGAGGTGGTCAAGGGCATCCGCGGCGTCAACTCCGACGGCGTTATTGCGTCGCTCGTGGACAAGGGCCTGGTGCGCGAGCTCGGCCGCGACCCCGAGCGCGGTCAGGCCATCATCTACGGCACGACCAACGCCTTCTTGGAAAAGTTCGGTCTGCGCTCCACCCGCGACCTGCCCGATCTGGAGCAGTTTGCCCCCGACGAGCAGTCGCGCCAGTTTATCCGCGAGCGCTTGAGCGGCCGCAGCATTCAGTCCACACTCGAGGAGCAGGCCGAGGACCTGGACGAAGAGCGCGAACTGATCGATACCGATGTTGAGGACACCGTAGATGAAGAGATCCTGACCAGCGGTGATACCTCGGAGGATTTGCATGACGAGGACTAACGAAGCAGAGGAGACGCGCATCGCAAGCGCCACGGACGCCACAACGCCCACAGGCGACGCGCAGCCCATCTACCCGCACACCATGCGCCTGCAGCGCTTTTTGGCGCGCGCGGGCGTGGCGAGCCGCCGCGGCTCGGAGGATCTGATGACCGCCGGTCGCGTAACCGTCAATGGCGAGGTAGCGACCGAGCTGGGTACCAAGGTCGATGTGGACCGCGACCACATCGAGGTCGACGGCATGCCCGTTAAGCTCAACCAGGGCGCCGTGTACCTGATGCTCTACAAGCCGACTGGCTACCTCACCACCATGAGCGATCCCCAGGGGCGCCCTTGCGTGGCCGACCTGGTCCCGCGCGACCGCTTTCCGGGACTCTTCCCGGTGGGTCGCCTGGACCGCGACACCACGGGCCTTTTGCTCTTTACCACCGACGGCGACCTGTCGCAGGATCTGCTGCATCCCAGCAAGCACGTCTACAAGACCTATCAGGCGCTCGTGGACGGCGAACTGTCCGACCGCGATCTTACACCGCTGCGTCGCGGCATCGAGCTCGACGACGGCCTGTGCCAGCCGGCGATCTGCCGCGTCATTACCGCACACGAGGCCGAGGCCGTAGCTCCCCAGGGCGTCAAGCCCGGCACCACCGCCGTGGAGGTCATTATCCGCGAGGGGCGCAAGAACCAGGTCAAGCGCATGCTGAGCAAGATCCACCATCCGGTGATCCGCCTGCATCGCTGCAATTTTGCCGGCTTGGAGCTCAAGGACGTGGCCAAGGGCTCGTGGCGCGAGCTCACCGACCACGAGGTGCAGATCCTCAAGGCCGGCGGCATCCCGCCCAACCAAGCCAGCTCCAAGCGGGGCGCCGCGCCGGCGACCAACACCGCGAGTCGCACGCGTCACCACGGCAGCCACGGCTCCGCACCCAAGCGCAACACCTATCGCGAGCGCTACACGGGCTAGCCATTCCGCCAGCAAGCAGCGTCCGCGTCCCATACCAGCACGTCAACCACCGAAAGGAAGCATTACATGATCGTCGCCATCGACGGCCCCGCCGGTTCCGGCAAGTCCACCATCGCCAAGGAGATCGCCCGCCAGCTGGGCTTTAACAAACTCGACACGGGTGCCATGTATCGCGCCGTCACCTTCGCCGCACTCGACCGCGGCATCGACTTGGACGACGAGGCGGCCATCGACGCCCTCGCCGAGCAGATCGAGATCCGCTTTACCAACGGCACCGGGGAGGACACGCGCCTGACCATCGACGGCCAGGACGCCTCGGCCGCCATCCGCACCCCGCAGGTCGACGCCAACGTTTCCAAGGTCTCGGCCTACCCGGGCGTGCGCGCCGCCATGCTCATCCACCAGCGCCGTGCCGCCGAAGACCGCGATATCGTGGCCGAGGGTCGCGACATCGGAACCGTCGTGTTCCCCAACGCGCAGGTCAAGGTGTTCCTGACGGCCGACCCGCGTGAACGCGCCCGTCGCCGCGTGCTGCAGCGCCACCAGAACGATGCGCAGCCGCTTACCGAAGAGCAGCTCGAGGCCGAGGTCGACGAGACCCTCGACGCCCTCAAGCAGCGCGACAAGCTCGATAGCAGCCGCGAGGTCGCGCCACTCGTGCCCGCCGAGGACGCGGTACACGTCGACTCCACCGCCCACACCATCGACGAGGTCGTCCGCATTATCGAGGACCTGATCAACCAAAGGAGGTAGCCCATGCGCCTGTTTAAGCAGACGCCCGAGGATTACTACAACGCCCCCTACGACGAGTTTCCGGCGCTCATCCGCGGCACCGTCTTCGTGGTCATGGCAATCCTTTGGGTCTTCTCCAAGCTTATGTGGCGCTGGAAGGTCGAGGACGCCGACCTGCTGTTTGAGCGCCAGGAAGGCCGCGGCAGCGTGGTCATCTGCAACCACACCTCGATGGCCGAGTTACTGGCTGTAGAAACGGCGCTGTTCTTTGGCGGCCGCCGCATTCGCCCCATCTTTAAGTCCGAGTTTGCCAAGAGCAAGATCGTACGCTGGGCATTTAGCCGCGTGGGCGGCATCCCCGTGGAGCGTGGTACTGCCGATATGAAGTGCTTGCGCGCCGCCCAGCATGCGCTGCAGCGCGGCGAGGACGTTCTGATCTTCCCCGAGGGCACGCGCATCCGCTCGCGCGAGATCAAGCCCGAGGTCCACGGCGGTTTTGCGCTCATCGCTCAGATGGGCAAGGCTCCCGTCAACCCACTCGCCATTTGTGGCTGGTCCGACATTACGCCCAAAGGCAAAAAGCTCATGCGCCCCAAAAAGTGCTGGATCCGCGC
>URDZ01000148.1:0-2801 GCA_900546725.1 uncultured Collinsella sp.
CGACGCTGTTGCCACCCACATACGTCTCGACCAGGGTAAGGTCGGGATTGAACACGACTGTGTCAGCGTCGCGCTCCGGCATAATGCTACTGCACTTATCGTCGACAGGAGCTAGCAAGCGATGCCGGGGCCGACGCCCAAGCCCTTACAGCTCGGTCACGACAACGCCGTTGTAGACCTCGTCCCAACGGTCCATGACCAGATGGCCAGTCATGGGATCCATGGCATTGAGCTTGCCGCAGGTGTTGGCGGTACGCAGCACCGTCTCGTCGTCTGCGCCAGCAGCGATGGCATGTGCGAAGCCTGCGATAGTGGAGTCACCAGAGCCCGTGGCGTTAACGGCAGGGATATCGGGCGTCTTTGCGCGGAACGCACGGCCGTTGTGGAAGCCAACGGAGCCGGCAGCGCCCATGGACACGACGACCCAGGGGATATCGGAGAAGCGGGCATCAGAGGCGAGCGCGGCGCGGAGCTCGTCCACATCGTCGGTAGTAAAGCTCGTGCCCAGAAGGCCGTTGATCTCGGTCAGGTTAGGCTTGACCAGCTCGGGCTTAATTTCGGACTTAAGGGCGGCCTCGAGCGAAGCACCCGAGGTATCGAGCAGCACCTTGGCACCGGCGTTCTCGGCAATGCCCGTGATCTTGGCATAGTAGTCTGCCTCGACACCGCGGGGTAGCGAACCCGAGATGGTAACGACAGCGGCCTTGCCCGCAAGCTCAGTAAACTTGGCGGTAAAGGCATCGAGCTCCTCGGGGGCAATCGTCGGGCCGCTCTCGAGCAGCTCGGTCTGGTTGCCGGCGTGGAGGATGTTGAGGCAAATACGAGTCTCGCCCTTGATGGGTACAAAATCATTCTTAATGCCGTTGGCATCCATGAGCTCAGCCATGTAGGCGCCCATGTGGCCACCGAGCAGACCGGTCGCCACAACGTCGTCGCCCAGCTGACCCAGCACACGGGCCACGTTGAGGCCCTTGCCGCCAGCGGTCTTTTCGGGCGTCACACGGTTAACGTCGTCGATAATGAGCTCATCGAGCTGATAGCGCGTATCAACAGACGGGTTCATCGTAACGGTGAGGATCATTTTTAGCTCCTTATCTCGCAGGCTCCTTGTGCCTCGCGATACGAGTCGACAAAACGGAATTACAGAATCTCAATCGTGAACGAGCGAACGACGGTCTCCTTGGGCTTGGCGACAAGGCAGCCGCGCTTATGCTCAAGCACGTCGTCCTCATCGGAGCAGGTCGAAAGGCCGCCCCAAGGCTCAACCGCCACAAAATCGCCCTCGGGCTTACTCCACACAATGAGATACGGAAAGCCCTCAAAGCTCAGGCGGACGCCCTTGTCCTCGCCCTTTTTGGAAAGCGTGACCTGACGGCTCTCGAGCACGTCAAAGATGGTCTCCGCAAAATCGAAGAGCTCATGCGACAGAGGCAGTGTCTTTCCCACCATGGGGTTCTTGGAGCGATTGGTCACGTCAATCAAGCCAGTCGAGGGGACGGCAGTGCAAAGCTCCGCAGCCTCGTCCTTCTCAAAGCGCAACTCGTAGTCCGTATAGGCCTCGCCCTCATCGAGCGGACACCTAAAGCCGGGATGACCGCCGATAAAGAACGGCATGTCCTCGGTTCCCTCGTTGGTCACCTCATAGGAGACGCGCACAGCAGCGTCCTCGAGCGTATAACGAGCGACAAGCTTAAACGGGTACGGATAATCGCTCAGCAGCGCGGCGTTATCCTCGGAAGCCAGGCACATCGCCAGCTCGTTCTCGCTCTGGCTCAGCAGTTTCCACTCCTGTTTGCGCGCAAACCCGTGGCGAGCGAGCTTTACATGATGCCCGGCAAACGTCATGGCGCTGTTGTCGCGCAAGCCTCCGCAAATCGGGAAGCAAATCGGTGCTTGGCCGGACCACACGGCGGGATCGCCCTGCCACAAGTACTCGCGACCTCCAGCCTCAATCGAGGTAAACGAACCACCAGCCGTGGACACCTTAATAGAAATCGAATCGTTGGAGAGAGCGTATTCCATTGCCCATCCTTTCGAACAACTGCTTTTGCTCGCAAGTACCTGTCTCGGCCCTGACCAAAGGACAAACCCGCACGTTCACCGATGCATCCGGTATCCCAGGCATGCAACGGGGCACCATACAGACATTGATGCAATTACAGCTGAAAGGCCTTCTTATGCGAACCATCATCCTCTATGCCTCGCGCCACCACGGCAATACGAAAAAGCTCGTGGACGCCATCGTCGAGGCGCACCCCGAAATCGATACCCTCGACGTCAAGGCGCTTGGCAAAAACGAGTACCCCGACCTGCACGAATACCATCTGATTGGCGTCGCCACGGGCATTTATTACTCAGAGATCGACAAAGATATGGCACGCGTGCTCACGAACGTGCTGCAGCCGCAGAACAAGGTGTTTGGCCTTATGACCTACGGTGGCAAAAACAAGTGGTACGGCAAGGATATCGATGGTATCTGCCGCATGAGGCAGGCCATCTTTATGGAGGTCTACGGCTGCCCCGGCTTTGATACGTGGGGGCCGTTCAAACTCACCGGCGGTGTCCAAAAGGGGCACCCGACCGCTGAAGAAATTAAGGGCGCCATCGACTTCTTCGACAAGATCGAAGACGAGTATGGCGACATCATCGTCGAAGAGTACGCCAAGCGCGAGAAGCGTCTAGCCTACGAAAAGGAGCATCCTGCGGGAGGTCTTGTGGCCGGCGTCAAGCGCACGGCAAAGAAGATCGCTAACAAGCTGTAATTGTGAAGGTACTTTTGAGCGTTTAACCCATACGGCGGG
>URDZ01000149.1:0-2779 GCA_900546725.1 uncultured Collinsella sp.
TCGGCGGCGGCAAGATTGAGCTCTTTGCGCTGGATGAGGCGCGCGAACTCCTGAGCGCGGGACAGTCGCGTCTGGTCCGCTACACCATGGGCGGCGAGAACTCCGATACCGGCATGATCTGCGGCGGAGCCATCTGCCTGTGCTATCTGCACCTGGACGCGACCAAGGTACCGTTGCTCCAGTCGGTTGCCGACGTCTTGGCCTATCGGCGCATCGGCGACTTCGTCATCGACTTTGAACCGTTTATCGCGAGCGCGCTCGAGGGCGATGTGGCCGAGTACCATGGCGAGGAATCGCGCCGCACCATTGCGGGCTGCCCCGGGCTTTCGCTGGTGGAGGAGGGGAGTAAGGTCACCTACACCAACGCGGCCTCTGAGATTCCCGCGGCGCACATCGAGACGCTCTGCCCCGAGGGCCTGACCTATATCTTTGGCTGCGGCCACGTGGGCGCCGCGACGGCGCGGGTGCTTACGGCGGCGGGCTTTGCCGTCGTGGCGTGCGACGACCGCCCCGGCACGCTGACCCCCGATTGGGTGCCCGGTGTCTACGACCGTCGTCTGGTCGATTACAAGAACCTGAGCGAGCTGTGTCCCATCGGTCCGCGCGACTTGGTGGTCGTGGCCACAGCAGGCCACAAGTCCGATATCGACGTGGTGATTCAGGCCATGCGCGCCAAGCCTGCCTACCTGGGCTGTCTGGGTTCGCGCCGCAAGACGGCCTTTGTGCGCGCTCGCCTGGAGCAGGAGGGCTTTACGCAGGACCAGATTGACGAGCTGCACCTGCCGATCGGCGTTGCCATCGAGGCCGAGGACCCCGAGGAGATCGCCATCTCCATAGCCGCCGAGATGATCCACCTGCGCCGCACCAAGCTCGTCCCCCGCAAGCGCTAATCGCATCCCCACCAATAAGTTGCGGTGAAATACGGATTGTTTAAGCCTGTTAGGCCGCCCAACAGTCCCTATTTCACCGCAACTGCTTTTTGGGGATCACTATGTGCGGGGGAGTTGTGGAGTTGTGCAGGCAGACGAGGTTTTTCTGGAAATACGCACCCAATGCGCGTATAGTACCGATTGTTTTGTCGGCTCCTGCTGCGTCGAGTCCAAACCGCGAAATGCCATGAGCGGCGCGGATGCAGCCAGGAGGCACGAGGACAACCCATCGTGGCCACGCCCCGTGCTTAAAACCCCAAGAAGGAGTGAACAATGGCAGAAGAGAAGTATGTGCCGCGTCTGAAGACCAAGTACAACAACGAGGTCAAGCAGCAGCTTCAGGACAAGTTCCAGTACGAGAACGTCATGATGATCCCCAAGTTTGAGAAGATCGTCGTGAACATGGGTGTCGGCGAGGCCGCTACCGATTCCAAGGCCATCGACGGTGCCGTGCGCGACCTGCGCGCCATTACCGGCCAGCAGCCGATGATCACCCGTGCCCGCAAGTCCATCGCTACCTTCCGCCTGCGCGCTGGTATGCCGATCGGCTGCAAGGTTACCCTGCGTGGCGACCGTATGTGGGAGTTCTTCGATCGTCTGACCTCCGTCGCGATCCCCCGTATCCGCGACTTCCGCGGCATCTCCGCCAAGAGCTTCGACGGCCGTGGTAACTTCTCCATGGGCGTCACCGAGCAGCTCATCTTCCCCGAGATCGACTTCGACTCCGTCGATCACCAGCGTGGTATGGACATCACTTTCGTGACCACCGCCAACACCGATGAGGAGGCCAAGGCCCTTCTGGACGCCTTCGGTTTCCCGTTCAAGAAATAGGTTCACCTGCCCTATAAGCGCCGTTCCCACAAGGGGGCGGCGCTTGGGGCGAACAATACTCTATGTGAGGAGGATATAAGTGGCTAAGACATCGATGATCGTCAAGTGCAATCGCAAGCAGAAGTTCTCTACTCGTGAGTACACGCGCTGCCAGCGCTGCGGCCGTCCGCACTCTGTGTACCGCAAGTTCGGCCTGTGCCGTGTCTGCTTCCGCGAGCTTGCACTCAAGGGCGAGCTTCCCGGCGTTAAGAAGGCCAGCTGGTAAGTCACTACCAGCGTTTCAAGCATCAGTTTGGAACAGGGAAAACGCGCTAAAAAGGCTTTGCCGTTAAGGGCGGCGAAGAACCAAGAGCACGTGTTCATCAAGAACGAAGGAGAATCTGTATGAACCTTACAGACCCGATCGCAGATATGCTTACGCGCATCCGTAACGCTAACTCTGTGAACAAGGCCACGGTCTCCATGCCGAGCAGCAAGAAGCTCGTCGAGATCGCTCGTGTTCTGCACGAGGAGGGCTACATCGAGGGCTACGATGTCGAGGACACCGTTCCCCAGAAGACTCTGCACATCACGCTTAAGTATGGTCCCAAGAAGGCTAAGGTCATCAACGGCATTCGCCGCATTTCCAAGCCGGGCCTGCGTAAGTACACCGGCGTTGCCGACATGCCCCGCGTCCGCGGTGGCCTTGGTACCGCCATTATTTCCACCAGCCATGGCGTCATGACCGACCGCGATGCTCGCAAGCACAACGTCGGCGGCGAGATCATCGCTTACGTCTGGTAATTCGCTCGGTAGGTAGAAGGAAAGGAGATCACCGTGTCTCGTATCGGTAATAAGCCTGTCCAGATTCCCGCCGGAGTCGAAGTGGCAGTCAACGGCAACAACGTTGTCGTCAAGGGCCCCAAGGGCCAGCTCGAGCTCGATGTCTTTGAGAAGCTCGCTATCAACGTCGAGGACAACGTCCTCACCGTTTCCCGTCCCGACGACGAGCGTGAGACCCGTGCCCGCCACGGCCTCAC
>URDZ01000150.1:0-2773 GCA_900546725.1 uncultured Collinsella sp.
ATGGCGTCGGCGGGCGTAATGTCCAGGTGGTCGCCGCCTGCGCGAAGGTAGGCGCGCTTAAAGAGCAGGAAGGTGTGGCGCAGGTAGTCGACCTTTTTCTGCGGCCATTTTTCGATAAGATTCTGACCGAGCATCTTGGCGAGCGTCTCGTAGCTTCCCTCACGCGAGAACTCGATCTCGTATAGGGGGCAGACGCGCCAAAACGCGCAGAATTCACCGTACAGGCGGCTTTCGACGGAATCCCATGTGCCGGGGTAGAGACGGGTGACCCTGGCCGAAACCGTTGGAGCGTCCAAGAATTTGAGGACACTGACGCGTTTATTGCCTTCCTGGACATAGAACCGATGCATGAACTCGGTGACGATGATGGGGTCGCGATAGCCCTCGGTTACCTGGATGTCGTAGAGGTTGGACCACTTGCGGGCGAACTCGGTGTTAAACGGCAGCAGGGGCATAAAGTTGCATGAAAAGGCGGACTGACGGCCCTTGGTGACAGTGCCGACGACCATTTCGATCGGAATATCCCGCAGGCCGACACTCACTCGCTGACCTAAGGGGAGCTGAGCAATCAAACTGTCGAGGTCCGTAAGGTATGGATGCTCGCTTTGGCTAATGGCGCGTCGACGTCCTTGCTCGCCGCGCTTGCGTGCTTGACGATAGGCCTCTTCCATGATGTTGCTCCCTTAGTCGTTTAAACAACTACATAAACCATGGTACCACGAATGAAAACCACCACAAAGGTGCCTGTCCCTTTTTGGCGGGTTAGGCGATGATGGGGGCGATGGCGCGGATGCAGGCGTCGGCTGCCGTGAAAGTAGTGCTGTCGTCGCTGACGATAAAGATGATCTTTCCTTTGATGCCAAAGTCGCCGATTTCGCTAAAGAGTACGTAGGGCTCCTTGTCAAAGCCCGAGATGGGAAGCACGGCGGCTTTGGTGGCGCTGGTCAGCTCGTCTGCCAGTGCGTCCAGTGAAGCCCACTTGGACGTGTCCTTGACCGCGACGGGCACGGCAACGCGCCCAAAGGGCATGAGGTGCACGAGCGTGTTCTTGGAGATGTTGGAGTTGGGGACGATGATGGTCTGCCCACAGGCATCCTCAATCGTTGTATGGCGCCAAGTGATGTCTTGGACCACGCCGGATACGCCGCCGACCTCGATATTGTCGCCGGGCTTGATGATGCCCATAAAGGTCACCTGCATGCCGCCGATAAGGTTTGACAGCGTGTCCTGAAAGCCGAGCGAGATGGCGATGCCGCCGACGCCAAGGGCGGCGACGAGCGCGTTTGCGTTAATGCCAAAGCAGTTATCGAGGATAAAGCTGCCGCCAATCATCCAGATGACGGCGCGCGCGATGTTGATGAAGATACTCGATGCCGGAAGCGGGTTATCGTCTCGGTTAAGCAGATGGTTCAGGGTCTTGGATACGACCTTGGCGGCGACGGCGGTGCCTATCGCCAAGATGACGGCCCAGATGATGTTGTGGACCCACCGTTGCTCAAAGAAATGAAGAATCGGCTCAAACAATTCCATGTAGGGAAAACCTCCTAATGATCGTTCAACCATGATACCCACCAAGAAGCCCGTCCGATCAAATTCGGACGGGCTTCTGTGCTCGATATAAGGTTTACGCGGCGGGGCTGTAAGGCCCGGCGGTGTAGCTTAGCGTCGACGCTTCCAGATAATGCCGAGCATGATGACGATGATGCCGCCGATAAGGCACGCGCCAACTACTGCCAGCGTGCGGTCTCCCGTTGCGGCGAGCTTACCGGTCGTCTTCTTGGTGATGACCTTCGTGGTCGTCGTGTCCGTCTTAGGCGAGGGCTTAGGCGTCGGGGCCGGTGTGGGCGTGGGGTCCACGGCAGCGGAGCCAAAGCTGATGGTGCCCGCGAGCGAGGTCATCTTGCTCTCCCAGCTGTCCTGCCCGATCAGCGCCCTTAGCGCTGACTCGCAGGTACCCCACTCGGTGTGCTTGGTGGCGTTTGCGAAGGTGGGGAAGTCGGTCGTGTTGGTGATGATGTAGTTGTTGGTGGCGACGGTATAGGTCTTGGCGGGGTCGAGCGTGCTGCCGTCTTTGGTGAGTGTGGCGCTCACAATGCGCTTGCCTTCGGGCTGCGTCCAATCAATCGTCACGTTGATGCCGCCAAAGGAGAGAACGCTGCCAGAGTCATCGCGCCACTTGTACTTGTCTTGCGCCTCCTGCTCGCTGTGACCGGCCGCCACATAAGCCTGCTGAAGCTCGTAGCTGTCGTTGCAATCGTCGCTGATTTGTAGCGAGTGCTCGAGCGCTGCGAGGAAGTCCGCGCCGGTCATGGTCCAGGTCTCCACAGTGTTGCCGTAGGGCGAGATGGCGATGACGTTGCCGGCGGTCACGTTGCCCGCCGCGATGCCGCCGCGGATGCCGCCAGCGTTTTCGATAGCGAAGTCCGCGCCCGTCAGGGCAAGATAGGAGCCGCAAATCACGTGGCCGATGGTCTGGGCCTTGGTGGTGTCGCCCTCCTTGCCGGGGCGGAAATCGGTGGTGCGCACCATTTCCCAACCATGCGTGCCTGCGGCGTCCTCGCCGTAGAAATAGTTGGTGGTGGATGTGCCGAGCACCTTGTTCGATTCGTTTTCAAAGTCCTCGTCGAGCGGCTTGATCTTGTTGCGGACGGCTTCAAGGCGGCTTTGGTAGTCGGAGCCCTTGTCGGGGTCTGTCAAAAGGTCGTTGACGTTCTTGGCGGTGTAGAGCTTCTCGTCGCTGCCGTCTGCAGGGACCGTGACCGTGTCATCGTCG
>URDZ01000151.1:0-2746 GCA_900546725.1 uncultured Collinsella sp.
CGGAGCCGTGAGCGAGAGGGAAAGGTATTTCCCCGCCCTGCGCTCCGCAGTCCACGTTCGTATCGGCGCTAGTAGTTCACCACCTGCTCCTCAAAGTACGCCTTCGGGTGATTGCACACCGGGCACACCTCGGGCGCTTCGGCACCCACATGCAGGTGCCCGCAGTTCAGGCACTTCCATACCTTCACGCCCTCGCGCTCAAACACCTCGCCCGACTCAATGCGCTCGACAAGCTTGTTGTAGCGCTCCTCGTGAGCCTTCTCGACAGCACCGACGCCGCGGAACTTTGCGGCAATCTCGGCAAAGCCCTCCTCCTCGGCGGTCTTGGCAAACTCGTCGTACATCGTGGTCCACTCGTAGTTCTCGCCCGCAGCGGCATCACGCAAGTTGTCCAGGGTGTCGGGAACGGCGCCGTCGTGCAGATACTTAAACCACAGCTTGGCGTGCTCGGACTCATTGCCTGCGGTCTCGGCAAAGATATTCGAGATCTGAACGTAGCCGTCCTTTTTGGCCTTAGATGCGTAGTAGCGATACTTGGTGTGCGCCTGGGACTCACCGGCAAAAGCGGTCTCGAGGTTCTTCTTGGTTTGGGAGTTCTCAAAATCCATAGGTGTACTTCCCTTCAACACATGCCGCCCGTAGGCTTCGGGCGGCCTTGTCTTTAGGATGCCCTCATGTCGAAAATCTAAACCTTACAATCCTGTTCTTCAGATTTGAGCGGGCTACACACTCAGCCAACGATCGCCCTCGGAGCGGCAAAAGCCCTCGCGCTCCAGATCGGCAAGAATACTTGCGACCAGCTCGCGCTCGACCGACTCTCTGCCGGCTGCCGCCTCCATCTCGTTAACGCCTGCAACAGCTTCATCAACCGTAATGCCCGCCGGCTGCCCATCGCGCGCTGCCAGCAGCATGCGCACAATATGGGCGCGCTTTTGACGGCGCGAGCCCTCAAACTTGGACTGACGGCTATAGCCCGCCGACCGCCTGGAAGGATTTGGCAGCGTCTTTTTAAGATACGCGCCGTAATCCAGCAGCGCGTAATACCACGCGCGCGGCGTGTCGGCATCGTCTTGAGGCGCGGCAAAGGGAGCAATCTCGTCCGCCGTCGCACCGGGGGCCGCCGGACAGGCGGCTTGGATCAGCGGCACCAGCTCGCGATCGGGAACGGCCGGCACATCGGGAAAGAAATGATGCAAAAAGACCGTGCGCACGTTGGTCTCCAGATACACGCCCGGAAGATCGAACGCAAACGACCGGATGCCCTGCGCCGTCGCCGGGCCAATACCGGGCAGGGCGACCAGGTCGCGCGTCTCACGTGGAAACTCCCCATCCCAATCCTCCATAATGCACTGAGCGGCTCTGTGAAGCGCCAGAGCACGCCGGTTGTAGCCCATCCCCTGCCAGGCGTCCAAAACGTCGGAAGGAGCGGCCTGGGCGAGCGCCTGTACGGTCGGAAAGCGGTCGAGCCACGCGGGCATACGCGTCTCCACACGCGGCACCTGCGTTTGCTGCAGCATAACCTCGGAAAGCCAAATAGTGTACGGGTCGCGCGTGCGGCGCCACGGAAGGTCGCGATAACGCAGGACCCCTTCCGAACGAATCATCGAACGAAAGGGGTCCTGAATCATGGCTATGCTCCTTATGCGGCGCTATTCCCCCCGGCAAGCGCACGCACAGGTGGCGTACTCGGGAAACGCATCGCGGTCGGCGAACTTGGAATCGACGGCCGGGAACTGGCGGTGAGCGACGATATCGCCCAGCGAAACGGAATCGAGGTAGTCGCGCATCAGCGCTTGAGCTCCGGCCCACAGGGAATGATAGCAGCACGTACCCATGCGCGCACAGTCGCCATCGGGCGCGGTGCAATCGTTCATGACGATGGGACCCTGAACGGCCTCAACGACCTGGCGGATGGTGACATCGTCGGGGCTGACCTTAAGACGCATGCCGCCATGGACGCCACGCAGGCTCTCCACAATACCGGCCTGAACCAAACCATGCTGGATCGAACGGGCAAACGAATACGGGACATTGACCTCTTCGGCGGCGGTGCGAACAGAAAGCAGACGCTCCGGGTCCTCGGCAAGCATCGCGAGCATGCGAAGGGCGTAATCAGTCTTCCTCGATATGTCCATTTTTCCCCTTTCAAAGAATAGGAACAGCTCGAACGAGCTCCGGGGCCGAGCTTACGTCGAGACACCAATGACCGTATGGACGCCCAAATTGCAAAACGGGTGCCCACTGAGTGCCGTATTTGAAGCCTCTTGCATCAAAAACGGTCCACAGTGCAATTCAGTATAACCTGCCCCTACTTCATTGAGCAGGCGTTGCGCAACAAATTCCTTGTTTGAACCATGTCTCAAGCGGAGCTTGTCCGGGAATTGGAAGGCTTTGGTTTTGGGCGAAAGGAGCCGATGGAATCAAGGTCCTATCAAACGCAAAAAACCACGTCCGAAGACGTGGTTTTAATTGCGTTGGCGGGAAGTACGGGGCTCGAACCCGCGACCTCCGACGTGACAGGCCGGCGCTCTAACCAAACTGAGCTAACTCCCCAGGCAGACGTTCGCGTTTGTTTCCGCTCGCGTGCGCTGCGGGGATTAGTATACACAGAAGTCTGTCTGGCGCGCAACAACTTTTTTGAAAAAATTTTTCAGGGCCATCCGGGAGGGTCTCCGGGGCTGAGGGCGGGGGTTAAGTTTGCTGCTCTACAGTCCTGCGCAAGACGGAAAGCACATTAAGTGCTTTC
>URDZ01000152.1:0-2738 GCA_900546725.1 uncultured Collinsella sp.
CCCATGCGGACTCCAATCTGGACCGGACTCGGTCCAACTTTTTGTCCGCACCCCCGTCGGCTCGCCGGCCGGCTGGCAAGGACTGTCCCCAACTGCCGGCAGGAAAGGAACGTCCCTAGCTGCCAGGTGGCGAGGCACTCATTTAAGTCCGTCCCCAATGAGTGGTTTCAGTCATTTAAGTCTGTCCCCAATGACTAGGTGCCGCGCTTGACATTAACTCTGCTTTAACTGGTACCATCCTCTATGTCTGTAACGCCATATAGACCGAGGGGATATATCTATGACCGCAACTGCACCCGCAGCACCCGCTAAGGTGTACTTCACCAACTTGCGCACGCATGCTCGCGAGAGCCAGCTCGACAAGCTCAAACGCCTTATTCGCCGCGCCGGAATTGAGCAGATCGACTTTGAGAACAAGTTCGTCGCCATCAAGATTCACTTTGGTGAGCTGGGCAACCTGAGCTTTTTGCGCCCCAACTACGCCCGCGCCGTCGCGGACGTGGTGAAGGAGCTGGGCGGCAAGCCCTTCCTCACTGACTGCAATACGCTCTATGTCGGTAGCCGCAAAAACGCGCTCGAGCACATCGACACCGCCTACCAGAACGGCTTTACCCCGTATGCCACGGGTTGCCAGATCATCATCGCCGACGGCCTCAAGGGCACCGACGAGGCGCTCGTCCCGGTCGAGGGCGGCGAGTACGTGCACGAGGCCAAGATCGGTCAGGCGCTCATGGATGCCGATATCGTGATCAGCCTCACCCACTTTAAGGGTCATGAGCAGGCCGGCTTTGGCGGCGCCATGAAGAACCTGGGTATGGGTGGCGGCAGCCGCGCCGGCAAGATGGAGCAGCATGCCGCCGGCAAGCCGAACGTCGCGACCGAGCACTGCGTTGGCTGCCATGCCTGCGAAAAGATCTGCGCGCACGACGCTGTCTCGTTCAACGACACCCGCGAGCGCGAGCTTGCCAGCGGCGCTACTCGCACGGTGCACGTGGCCGCCATCGACCACGATCGCTGCGTGGGCTGCGGACGCTGCATTGCGGCATGCAACCAGGACTGCATCAAGCCCGGCTATGACGCCGCGGCCGACGTGCTCAACTGCAAGATCGCCGAGTACACCAAGGCCGTCGTCGACGGCCGCCCGAGCTTCCATATCTCGCTTGCCATGGATATCAGCCCCAACTGCGATTGCCATCCCGAAAACGACACGCCTATCGTCAACGATATCGGCATGTTCGCGAGCTTCGACCCGGTCGCCATCGACCAGGCCTGCGCCGATGCCGTCATGGCATCCGAGCCACTGCCCAACACCGAGCTTACCGACAGCGCCGCCAAGATGGAGCATAACCACGAGCATCTGGAGGGCGAGCAGGCCAAGGACCCCTTCTGCATCACGCATCCCGACACCGACTGGCGCGCGTGCATCGCGCATGCCGAGAAGATCGGCCTGGGCACGAGCAAGTACGAGCTCATCGAGGTCAAGTAGCGCCTAGCTATTGGACAAAATAAGCGCTTTTGTAGCACAACTGTTAGTAAAAGCCGCCCGTGAGCACAGCGCCCACGGGCGGCTTTTTGGAAGTGCTAGGAGGTCAGATAGACCAGTAAACCGTCCTATTTCCTAAAAATACTCGTCGAGGAAGTCATCGACCGTATTCCAGTAGAGCTCGGGGTCGACCTGCGCGCTCTTGGCGTGGGTGGCGCCATGGATGGTGAGCTTTTGCTTGACCTTGCTAGCGCACGCGTCGTAGTTTTGGTCGAGCATGCTGTACGGTACAAAGGTGTCCTGGTCGCCGTGGATAAAAAGCATGGGAACCGTCGCGTGTTTGAGTTGCTCCACACTGCTCGCCTTATGAAAGTCGTAGCCCGCGCGCACGTTGCACACCAAGTTTGCTACATCGAGCAAGGGAAAGCTGGGCAGGCCGAACACATCCTTGAGCTGCAGAGAAAACTCGTCCCAAACACTCGTATAACCGCAGTCCTCGATAATGCATTTCACGTTTGCGGGCAGAGATTCCCCCGCGACGTTCATGGCGGTTGCCGCACCCATCGACTCGCCAAAGACCAGGATGCGCGCCTTGGGGTCGGCGGCAACGATCCGCCCAATCCATGCGACGATGTCGAGGCGCTCGGGCCAGCCCATGCCGATATAGTCGCCGCCGGAGCGCTCGTGGGCGCGGGCGGCGGGTGCGAGTACGTTCATGCCGCGGTCGTGGAATCGCTTGACATGTCGGGCCATACCGATAGGCTCGTTGGTATATCCATGCAGGCAAACGGCGTAATCGTTGGTGTTCTCCGAGGCGGCAAAATACCAAGCGGCAAGTTCGGTTCCGTCATCTGCGGTGAGGCTGCTGCTCTCGCGATTCTCTTTAAACCACGCCCGCGCCTCGGTTTCCTCGGCATCCGGCTGCTCACCTTTTTTGTTGTCTTTGCCATCCTGCATCATCTTCATGGTGTACGGCGCTTGGGGATTCAGGGCAAAGTCGAACAAGAAGTTGCCGGCAAACCCCAACAGCGCGACAACGAGCACCAGCGCAACGACGCCGGCTATCTTGAGCTTTCGATGGGAACGTGCGTTTTGAGACATAAGAAGCTTTCCTATAAGATGTTAATACATCAACATTTAATGCAAGCGCATTATGGACGTTCGCCGTTGATGCGTCAACAGGCAAAGAATGGGTAAACAAGGTTGATTTCCGATCTCAGCCGAACACATTGAGCGGATAGGCCGTTCCCGCAGT
>URDZ01000153.1:0-2640 GCA_900546725.1 uncultured Collinsella sp.
TATTGGCCTCGAACGTGCCCGAACGCCCCTCGTTAAACTCGTCGATGGCGGCGCCCAGATCCTTCTCAAACTTCTTTTGGTCAAAGGTATCGGAGAGCATGGACAGGTCGACGTCTTGATCAAGATCGACTTCGTTGGAGGTAGCGGTTGTTTTGGCCTTGCCGCTTAAGGATTCCACAAGGCGGACCGGCCATACAAAGGCTTCGTTGTGGCTGATAATCTCTTTTGCGGCAGCTTCGCCATCGACGATGGGCTCATCGGACTCGGGCTGATAGGTCCAGCTAAAGTCATCGCCTGTCACGGTGAGCTTATAGTGCTTCCATGCCGAATTGACCTTGGTAGCGGCAGACGAAGCGTTGGAGAACGAGACGTCGACGCCGGCAATGGTGGTGTTGGGGTAGGCTAGCTGCGAAAACGCTACGATTCCTACGATATAGACAATGACGATAAGACCCAAGACGACAAAGAGCGTCGTCTTTTTGCCCGACTTATTGTTGCCGGCGGACTTGCGCGCGGGGCCGCGATCGCCTCGGGCGTGCGTGGGGGGCTGCTTGGGCGCATTGCCGTTTGCCTGGCGCTGCTGACGTTGTTGACGCTGCTGTCGCTGTTGGTTCGGGCGTTGGGGCGCGTTTGCCGCACCACGCTGCTGACCGTGGCTCGGCGCGATAGGACGCGGTGACTGAACGCCGCCGGTGTGCCTGCTCGGCTGCTGCGGATCGGGAATCAGTTGAGTTCGATCGTTTTGCGACATCGTATGCATATCCTTCGATTTTCGCCTTGCGGTTCATCGTGTTTTTACTGGGCTTGCATTATAGCGATTGCCCTGCTGTTTGTGGTACGGAAACGGTGGCATTCGAAAGAGCTGGGACAAATGTCCCACCTTTGAGTCGTTCTTAGTCGCTATCCGCACACACCGCATTTTGCACAGGCCGAAAGTGCGGCCGGAGCCTGCGCGATGCCGCCCTTTGCCGTCTCGCGCAGCGTGGCTGGCAACGCGTGGCCCACCGAGAGCATTACATGTGCCATCTGGTCAAACGGCACCAAGCTCTTAATGCCTGCGAGGGCGAGTTGTGCCGAGCTAAAGGCCGCTGCTACGCCGATGGCGTTGCGGTTTTGGCAGGGCACCTCCACGAGGCCACCGACGGGGTCACAAACGAGGCCCAGCAGGTTACTCAGCGCGATGGAACTGGCGTCGAGCGCCTGCTCGGGCGTGCCGCCGAGCATCTGCACCAGCGCGGCGGCTGCCATGGCGGCGGCGCTTCCCACCTCGGCCTGGCATCCGCCCTCGGCGCCGGCGACGCAGGCGCTCGTGGTGAGGTTGAGGCCGATGGCGGCTGCGCAGTAGAGCGCGTCCATGACCTGCTCGTCGTCGAGCTGCAGGCGATCGGCGAGTGCAAGCACGCAGCCGGGCACAACACCCGCTGAGCCTGCCGTGGGGGCGGCGACGATCACGCCCATGGTGGCGGAGCGTTCGAGCACGGCCATCGCGCGGGCCACGGCATCGGTCTGAACGGGGCCCATCAGGCTTGCGCTCAAATCGTTGCGGCCGGTGGCTTCGACAAGCTTGGCCTCGCCGCCGATAAGCCCGCCGAGCGAACGCTGCGGATTGGCGATGGGGACCGTGGTCTCCTCGCGCATGACGTCGAGCACGCGGCGCATGGCAGCGACGGCGTGGGCCTCGCCGGTCAGACGCGCCTCGCGAACGGCCATGACGGCGCCGATGCTGAGCCCCAGTTCCTCACACGCATCGAGCAACTGCTCGCCGTCGTCGAAGATTTCCTTGGCCGAGACGCCGGGGGAGAGCGACGAGGCAGAACCGGGGAGTTCGATAAACGTTGCGTAATCGACATTGTCGAGCTTGCGCAGCATGGGGACGACGGTGTCGTCGGGCGTGCCGTCGGTCTCAAAGACGGAGTAGGCCTGGCCGCCCACTTCGGTGCGGTAGGTGCGGCAGAAGGCGATGTTTACATGGGCGTAGGCGAGCAGGTTGGTGAGCGCGGCGAGTACACCGGGGACGTCCTTGTGCGCCACGAAGAGCGTGGAATACATGCCCGAGATGTCGACGCCGACGCCGTTAATGCGGCTGATGCGCATCTTGCCGCCGCCCAGGCTCTCGCCGCGGACCTGTGCCGTGGCGCCCGTGTCGTCGACCATGTCAATGTCGACGGTGTTGGGGTGGATGGACGCGTCGTCGCCCTTGATGTCAAAGTGATATTCGAGGCCCTGCTCGCGCGCGAGGTCGAAGGCCTGCTTGATGTTCTCGTCATCGGTGTCGAGGCCCAGGATGCCCGCGACGAGCGCACGATCGGTGCCGTGGCCGCGGTAGGTGTGGGCGAAGGAGTTCCACAGGCCAAAGGTGACTTTGGTGATGCGGCCTTCCAACAGGCTGGCGGCAACTTGGGCGCAGCGCAGGGCGCCGGCGGTGTGCGATGAGCTGGGGCCGACCATGACGGGGCCCAAGATCTCGAATGCCGAGGTCGTAGCTAGTGTTTGCGGCTTGCCTGCCATGGGTGCTCCTGTTCTATTCCGTCGTCCCGAGGGGCGGGGCATACTCTGTCCCGCCGTTCCGAGGGATTTGGTATTTGGTCGCCTGCTCGGGCAGTCCTGCTCGCACGGAGAGCACATTAAGTGCTCTCCGGC
>URDZ01000154.1:0-2569 GCA_900546725.1 uncultured Collinsella sp.
CCCCCATCCACAGCAGGTCGTGGTTGCCCCACTGGATGTCGAGCGAATGGTAGGTGAGCAGGCGGTCCATAATCTTGGCAGCGCCGCCGCCACGGTCGAAGATATCGCCCACCAGGTGCAGGTGGTCGACGGCCAGACGCTTGATGAGTGAGGCGAGCGACTCGATAAAGTCATCGGCACTGGCGGTCTCCAGGATGGACTCCACGATGCGCTCGTGATAACGCACGCGGTAGTTGTTCTCATCCGGATGCGTGTGCAGCAGTTCGTCGATGATGTAGGCGTAATCGCGCGGGATGGCCTTACGCACCTTGGAGCGCGTATAGCGGCTCGAAAGCGAGCGGGCAACCATGATGAGCTGGTCAAGCATCGTCTTGTACCAGGTGGGCGAGTCCTCGCGCTGGCTGCGGACCAGGTCGATCTTCTCGCGCGGGTAGTAGATGAGCGTGCACAGCTCGCCCTTCTCGTCAAAGGAGAGCGTATCGCCAAAGATCTCGTCGATATGCTCGCGCACGACGCCCGAGCAGTTGTTGAGGATGTGCATAAAGGCTTCGTACTCGCCATGCACGTCGCTCATAAAATGCTCGGTGCCTTTGGGTAGGTTGAGGATGGCCGAGAGGTTGATAATTTCGGTAAATGCGGATTGTTCGGTGGGGAACTGTCTCGACAGCAGACGCAGATACTTAAAGTCTTGCGGATTGCGATCGAACGCGACCATGAAACACCTTCCGATGGGGTTGGTAAAACTGATAAACAGCGTCAAACGTTTATCAGTATGCGCCGCTTTTGTTTCGATTTTGCGCCAGCGGCTGAATTGTCGGCTGAACGGTTTGGTAAATCGATTTAGTTGAGGTAGATATGGCGGTTGAGTGGAGACGACAGAAGGTGTTTTCTCAGATATTTATGCGTGGAGCCGGTGGAGACGATGGTGGTAAAGATGTTCGCTATTTTTGGTTCGATTTGGTAAATAGTGGACATATGTACCGTATGTAGGCTCACTGTGCGATAATTTGCGCAGCAACGAGTAAGGAGCCTCATATGAGTGATTTTGTCCTGACCTGTGAATCCGCCGCCGACCGAACCCGTGAGTTCTTTGCGTCGCGCAATATCCCTGTCGTGTGTTTTCATTACGAGATCGACGATGTTGTCTATACGGACGATCTGTATCAGTCGATTACGCCGGACGAGTTTTTTGCCCAGATTGCCGCGGGCGCCATGCCCAAGACGTCTCAGGTGAGCGTGGGTGAGTACGAGGAGTTTTGGGAGCCGTTTGTTGCCGAGGGTAAAGACGTGCTGCACCTGACGCTGTCGTCGGGTATTTCGGGTACGTATGGATCGGCCTGCGTTGCGGCACAGATGCTCGCGGATCGCTATCCCCAGGGCGGCAAGGTGCGCGTCATCGATTCGTTGGCGGCGTCTTCGGGCTTTGGCCTGCTGGCGGAATGTGCCGCGGACGTTCGCGATAGCGGTGCTTCGCTCGACGAGACGGCCGCTTGGATTGAGGAGCATAAACTCAACCTTCACCACTGGTTCTTCTCGACCGATCTGTCGAGCTACCTGCGCGGCGGTCGCATTTCGGCCGCGAGCGCGATCATCGGCACGGCGCTTAAGATTTGCCCGCTTATGACGGTCGATTGCGAAGGTAAGCTGTCGCCACGTGAGAAGATTCGCACTAAGAAGCGCGCGATTTCCGAGATGGCTAAGACCATGATGGCACACGTACAGGACGGTGCAGATTATTCGGGTAAGTGCATCATGTCGCAGTCGGCGTGCCGCGAGGATGCCGAGGCAGTTGTGGCGCTGATTGAGGAACAGGTCCCGCAGCTTAAAGGCAAGATTGAGATCAATAACATCGGTACTCTGATTGGCTCGCATACCGGACCTGGTACGGTGGCGCTCTTCTTTATGGGCGACAAGCGCGTGGATTAGCTTGGCCCATCACGTCGCTGCATGAATTGCCCAACGAAAACGGCCCGCCTCACGTTTGTGGGGCGGGCCAAGATGTTTTGCTAGCGTTTCTTTCCGCGGAAGAAGAAACCGTGCAGTGACGGCTTGAGGCCGCGGTTGGCGCGACGCTCCTCAACGCGCTCGTGGATTGAGGCGACGCGCTCGATGACCTCGTCGGGAATCGGCACATCGGGATTCATATTCTCGACCTGACTGACTTCGGCGGCGGCGACCTGGTCAATAATGGGTACATCTTCGCGCGAAATAACGGGCGTGGCGTCTTCCTTCATCTTGCGGTAGCGCTGCATCATGTCGGTCTGTAGCTGCTGTGCCGAAGGCGGCGTCCAGATGATGGCGTTGGCGCCGGCGGCGATGGTCTCGCGAATGCTCTCGGGCGTTTTGCCGCCCGGTGCGATGAGCGGCAGGTTGGGATAGTGCTCGCGTAGCTCGCGCAGAACCTGCGGCGTGTTCTTGCCGGCGGCGATGTTGAGAATCTTGGCTCCGGCGCGCACTTTGGCATGCGCATCATCGTCGCAACGTACGACCGTGGCGATGACGGGGATGTCGGCGATGTTGGTGATGTGCTCGACCATCTCGGCAGTGGCGGGGGAGTTGACCACGCAGC
>URDZ01000155.1:0-2457 GCA_900546725.1 uncultured Collinsella sp.
GGGGCATAAGGTTTATCGCGAGTTCCGCACGAGCCGAAGGCCACTTAATGTGGCCTTCGTGCGAGCAGGACTGCCCGAGCAGGAAACCTTATGCCCCGCCCCTCCGGAGCCACACGGGAGCCACTGCTAAGTTATCCCCCGGCATTCAGAAAATCTAAGTGCCAAAAAATAAGATTTTTTGACTCTGTGTTGTATAACCCGCCATTCGTGGGTACCATTCAACGCGTACGCAAACAAAAAGGGTTAATTCGCGTGGTATAACCGCGCGGCCCAAAAAGGAGGAGACAAGCATGTCGTCTTTGAAGCCGCTTGCAGATCGTGTTCTGGTCAAGCCCGACGAGGCCGAGCAGAAGACCGCTTCTGGTCTGTATATCGCCAGCAACGCTCAGGAGAAGCCGCAGCGTGGCACCATCGTTGCCGTTGGCGCCGGCAAGGTCAACGACAAGGGTGAGCGCATCCCCATGGACGTCAAGGTCGGTGACGTTGTCATCTACGGTAAGTTCGGTGGCAACGAGGTCAAGGTCGACGGCGAGAAGTATCTGCTGATGCGCGCCGACGACATCTACGCTATCGTCGAGGCCTAGTCTCGTCGGAATCTCTGATTCGTCTTTGAACGCGCCTGCCGCATAGGACTCGGAAGCGGCGACGCGAGTCACATTTCTTTTGGAGGATTACCTACCATGGCAAAGAACATTACGTTCAACACCGATGCCCGCGCTAAGCTTGCCAAGGGCGTCAACACTCTGGCCGACGCCGTTACCGTCACCATGGGCCCCAAGGGTCGCTACGTTGCGCTGCAGCGCACGTTCGGTGCCCCGACCATCACCAACGACGGCGTTTCCGTCGCCAAGGAGATTGAGCTCGAGGACAACATCGAGAACATGGGCGCCCAGCTGGTGAAGGAGGTTGCCACCAAGACCAACGACACCGTGGGTGACGGCACCACCACCGCAACCCTGCTCGCTCAGGCCATCGTCAACGACGGTCTGCGCAACGTTGCTGCTGGCGCTAACCCGCTGGCCATCCGTCGCGGCATCGACAAGGCCGTCAACGCCGCCGTCGCCGAGATGAAGAAGCAGGCCAAGCCGGTCGAGACCAAGGAGCAGATTGCTTCCGTCGGTACCATCTCTGCCGGTGACCCCGAGGTCGGCGAGAAGATCGCCGAGGCCATGGAGGTCGTGGGCAAGGACGGCGTCATCACCGTCGAGGATTCCCAGACGTTCGACATCACCATCGACACCGTCGAGGGCATGCAGTTCGACAAGGGCTATGTCTCCGCTTACTTCGTCACGGACAACGACCGCATGGAGGCCGTGATGAAGGATCCGTACATCCTCATCACCGACCAGAAGATCTCCAGCGTTCAGGACATCATGCCCGTTCTCGAGGCTGTCCAGCGCGCTGGCCGTGGCCTGCTCATCATCGCTGAGGACATCGACGGCGAGGCTCTGCCTACCCTGGTCCTCAACAAGATCCGTGGCGCCCTCAACGTCTGCGCCGTCAAGGCTCCGGGCTACGGCGATCGCCGCAAGCGCATCCTCGAGGACATCGCCGTCCTCACCGGTGGCCAGGCCGCTCTGGACGAGCTGGGCGTGAAGGTCGCTGACATCACCGCCGATATGCTCGGTACTGCTAAGTCCGTCACCATCTCCAAGGACAACACCGTCGTCGTCGGCGGCGCTGGCTCCAAGGAGGCCATCGACGCCCGCATCGCTCAGATCAAGGGTGAGATGGAGAACACCACCTCTGACTTCGACCGTGAGAAGCTCCAGGAGCGCCTGGCAAAGCTCTCCGGTGGCGTTGCCGTCATCAAGGTCGGCGCTGCTACCGAGTCCGAGCTCAAGGAGATCAAGCACCGCGTCGAGGATGCCCTGCAGGCTACCCGCGCTGCTGTCGAGGAGGGCATCGTCGCCGGCGGTGGCGTCGCCTTCATGGACGCTGCTCCTGCGCTCGACGCTGTCGAGATCGACGACCCCGAGGAGAAGATCGGCGTCGACATCGTCAAGAAGGCTCTGACCGCTCCGGTCGCCACCATCGCCAAGAACGCTGGCTTTGAGGGCGCTGTCGTGGTCGACAAGGTTGCCGAGCTGCCCGCTGGTCAGGGTCTCAACTCTGCCAACGGCGAGTGGGGCGACATGATCGAGATGGGCGTCCTCGACCCCGTCAAGGTCAGCCGCGTCACCCTGCAGAACGCTGCTTCTGTCGCCAGCCTGATTCTCATCACCGAGGCTACCGTCTCCGATGTGCCCAAGAACACTCAGCTTGAGGACGCTATCGCTGCTGCCACCGCTGGTCAGCAGGGCGGCGGTATGTACTAAGGCCGACAAGGTCTAGAACTCCCACCGGGAATCCGGGGGCGGGACGGGGGTTTCTCTCCGGAACGTCCTCGGACATGCAAAGAGGCTCCTATTTGGCAAGGTGTTTTTTAGAATCCATTTTGCGCTCGGCCTCGAACGC
>URDZ01000156.1:0-2402 GCA_900546725.1 uncultured Collinsella sp.
GTAGGCATTGCATCACCGCCCCTTGCTTGTTGAGCAGCCGAGTATTTGTGCCGAGCGTTTAAGCCTGGCTAGAACCACCGTGCAATCTGGTGGGTGAGCAGGCCCGTTGGAACCTGCGGTGCGGCGCCTGCGACCTGCGCGGCGGGGAATAGCGCGGCAATGGCGAAGTTGAACGGCTCTTTGCCCGTGTAGGTGCCGGCTGCGCGGGCATCGTCGGCCAGGAGCTGTGCCGCACCTGCCAGCGCGGCGGCGTAGGCGGCATCAGCCGGCGTCGGTTCCGGCGCCTGGTCGAGCATGGCACGGATGGCGCCGACGGCGTCCTCGCGCTTGACCTCCCACACGCGGTGCGTAATGCCCGCAGGATCGGTGACGGCGTAGAGCGAGGCGCCCTCTTTGGCAGCGCTCAGGATGATGTCCATGACGGGCGACGCCTCGTAGGCGAGCGACACGGGCCGCGGCTGCACCTTGAGCTCGGCGATCGCGCGGGCGGCTGTGGCCGCATCTGCGAAGGCTACGTCGTCGCCCGCCAGCACACCGATCGGGCAAATCGCCACGACACCCGTCACGCGTCCCGGCTCGCCCGAGCATTCGTACACGTAATACGCCGCACCTGGGTCCTTAAGCATCAGGCCATCGGCAATGGCTCCGCGCAGGGCATCGTTGCCGCTCAGAATGCTGCCCATTGCAGGCAGCGCTTCGAGCACGCGGTCCTGAGCCGGGCGGATGCAGGGAAACGGAAGAGCTTTCATGGACGGTCCTAACGCGCGAGTCGGTTTGTTCGCGGCTTATTATGCCCCAACTTGGCTATCCGCGCCCCAGAGCGTGTTGTCGGCGAGCGCGATCAGCACCTGCTGGCAGCGAACGATATCGGCGTGGGGCACATATTCGTTGGGCTTGTGGGCGAGCGCGAGCGACCCGGGACCGTAGCTCATGCAATTGCGGTTACCCGTCTTGCCGGCAATGACGGCAGTGTCGGTGTAGCCGGTAAAGAAGCCGACGGTCGTGTCCGCGCCCGTCACATCGTCTGCTGCGCACTTGAGTGCAGCTAGAAGGGGAGAGTTCGGGTCGCGCTCGATAGCGGGGCGGTCGCCTGTCACGGTATAGCTTCCATGGCAGCCGGGGACCGCGGCTTCGGCGCCGGCGATGGCCTGCTCTACCATGCGCGTCGCGGCGGCTGTATCGGTCGGCGGGGTCAGGCGCATATCGACCCAGACCTTGGCATGGTCGGGCACGACATAGGGGCGATATCCGCCCTCGATTTGGCCAAACGTGATGGTCGAAGGCCCCAGCTCATCGTGCACGGGCAGCGCCACAAACGCGCGACGGAGCGAACACACGACCTCGGCCATGGCGGCGACGGCATCCGCGCCCTTCCAGGGCTGGCTCGCATGCGCCGTCACGCCAGCCATTTCAATCTCGAACCACGTACGCCCCTTGTGCGCCACCTGGATCTGTCCGTCGGTGGGCTCGGTGTCCAGCACCCATTCGCGCGAGCCGACCCAGCCAGCATCGATCGCGGCCTCTGAGCCGCGCATAAAGTCTTCCTCGTCGACCGAGCAGATGAGTGAAAAGCCGCGGCGGGGCAGCGCGCCATCCGCCGCCACGCGCTCGAGCGTATGGACCAGTGCGGCAATGGCGCAGGCCAGGCCACTCTTCATATCGCAGGCACCGCGGCCGTAGAGCTTGCCGTCGCGCACGACCGCCCCGAGCGGCGCAATGTCCGCGTCCCAGCCATCACCCAAGGTGACGGTGTCCATATGGCAGATATAGACCAGCCGTGGCTCGTCGTTCAAACCGGGCACGGTGACCATAAGATCGCGGCGCCCAGGGAGTACTTCGAGCTCTGCAATCTGCACGGCATCGAGTACCGGATGGCTCAGCTGCGCCAACCGTTCCTCAACCAACGCTTTGATATAGCGTTCAATCTCGCCCTCATACGCACCTGGGTCGGAACTGTCGATCCGCACGAGCCCTTGCGTAAGCCGCCAAGCACAATCTGTATCAACCATAGGCACCTCACAGATAGTTAGGTCAACATACAGATTGTATGCCAAGAAGCGGCTCGGTGCATTTAATGGAGCGCTCACAAAATGGGGGCGCCTCTCGTGCGAAAGGCGCCCCCGCGGGCATTCAATGTCAGCGACGGGCGGGCCACATGGGGAACTGCCCGTCAGATCAGCCGGCGCTATTTGATCACGCGCACGCGATACATCGAGGGAATCTGCTTGAGTGCTTCGATGGTACTGGTGTCAAGGTGCTCGTCGGTGTCGAACATGGTGTAGGCGTTCTCGCCGGCGGACTCGTTGGTCATGCGCTGCACGTTGGCGTTGTCCTTGGCAAGGATTGCCGTGATCTGGCCGATCATGTTGGGCACGTTGGCGTGCAGGCAGGCGATGCGGCTT
>URDZ01000157.1:0-2242 GCA_900546725.1 uncultured Collinsella sp.
CTTCTCAAAGCCGTTGGGGAAGGTTGGAGCATTGGGTGCTTGGGGCCGGCGCAGCGCCAAGCCTTAAAGATGGTCTTGGATAAGATCACAAATGGCTCGGGCGTCGTTGATGTTGATGGCTCGGGTCGCAAAGCCGGCGTCGAAGGCTTGGCGTGCCAGGGCCTCATTGCAGGCGAGGGCCAGCGTGCGGCCGTCAACCAGATCGAGCGAGCTCTTGCCGCGCAGGCGATCCACGCCGGAGCGCGCAACCACGATATTGTCGAAGCCCTCGGTCTTGTAGCCCTCGATAATCACTACGTCGACGTCGTTGTAGCGCGACAGCAGCTCGCGCGCGGGCATCTCGTCCTCCTCGCGCGTGTCGGCGTACTCCGCCCAGCGCGTGGCGCAAATGAGGCCCACGTGCTTGGAGCCGGCCTGGTGATGGCGCCAGGTATCCTTAGCGGGCACATCGATATCAAAGCCGTGATGCCCATGATGCTTGAGCGAACCCACGCGCAGGCCGCGGCGGGTGAGCTCGGCGATAACCTTCTCGACGAGCGTGGTCTTGCCCGAGTTCTGGTAGCCGATAAACGCGATCGCGGGGACGGCCGGGGCCGGAACTGCGGGCGCGACGGCGACGGGTGCGCTCGCGGGCGCGTTGCCCGTGGCTCCCACGGCCTCAACGGCAGCGGCCTGACGCTCGGCACGATCCCACACGCCCGAGCGGCCGCCCTCCTTGTGCAACAGGCGCACGTCGACAATCTCCATGCCGCGATCGACCGCCTTGCACATGTCGTAGATGGTCAGACACGCGGCACTCGCGCCGGTCAACGCCTCCATCTCGATACCCGTTTTGCCCGTCACGCCCGCCGTGACCAGCACGTGAAAGCCAACCTGCCCGTCCGCGCGCGACGGCGCCCAGCCCTCGGGCACGTCATCGACAGGCGTCCCCGCTGGAGCGATGGGCGCAATGTCGCACTTGCTCTTGGTAATGAGCAACGGGTGGCACATGGGGATGATGTCGCTCGTGCGTTTGATGGCCATGATGCCCGCCACGCGCGCGCAGGCAAGCACGTCGCCCTTTTTGGCGCGGTCCTGCAGCACCATGGCCTGCGTCTCGGGGTGCATGAGGATGGTGCCCTCGGCGATGGCGATGCGATGCGTCTCGGCCTTGTCGGACACGTCGACCATCCGAACCTCGCCCTTGGCGTCCACGTGCGTCAGCTCGTCGCGGCGCGCGTCACGGGCGGGCTCGGTGGCAGCACTGGCAGTCGGCTGCGCGGACGCGTCGGCGTTGCCAGCATTCGCTGCAGCCGTGGCTTTATGGGCAGACATCGCGGCCCTGCGAGCGGCCTTGGTGGCATCGGCGTACCTGCTCTTGGCCATATGATCATCCTCCGATTTGGGACATAAATCGTTGCGTGCCCTCAATTATCGCGTGTTCCTGCGGTTTGTGGGCCACGGCATCGCGCCAAATCGAAAGCACCTGCATATCATCACCACGGCGTAGGGCGTCGCGCACCGAATACTCGGCATCGCTGAACAGGCACGGACGCACGTTTCCGTCGGCCGTCAGGCGCAGACGGTTGCAGTTCGCGCAAAAATGATTGGACATGGCGCTGATAAAGCCGACCGTTCCCGCCGCGCCCGGAAAGTGCCAATAGCGCGCAGGGCCCGCGCCGGCAGGAGCGTCGTTGATGTCGAGCGGTTCGAGCTCGCCCAGTCCCGTCGCGGCGGCCCCGGCATTGATGTGCGCCCGCAGCTCGTCGCTCGGCACGGTATCGCTCGCGTCCCACAGTTCGGGATTGAGCGCGGGCGCATGCGGGTCCACAACGCAATGCGAGCTCGTGCGCTCGTCGCCGATGGGCATATATTCGATAAAGCGCAGGTGGATGGGGCGGTCGACGGTCAGCCGTGCGAGGGCCGCCACATCCTGGTTGAGCCGGCGCACAACAACGCAGTTGACCTTAACGGGCTCAAAGCCCCAAGCCAGCGCCGCGTCGATGCCTGCCATGGTCTGCTCGAGCCGGCCCAGGCGCGTGATCTTTCCAAACAGCGTAGGGTCGAGTGTGTCGAGCGAGATGTTGACGCGGTTAAGCCCGGCATCTTTGAGCTGCGGCGCCAGCTTGGGCAGCAGGGCGCCGTTGGTGGTGAGCGAGATGTCCTCGATCTGCGGAATCGCGCGGATATCACGAATGAGCGGAATAATACGGCGGCTGACCAGCGGCTCGCCACCCGTCAGGCGCACGCGGCGAATGCCCTC
>URDZ01000158.1:0-2231 GCA_900546725.1 uncultured Collinsella sp.
GCCCGTGGGTTATACCCTAAGAGCAAACCACCCTTTTTAAGGGTGGTTCTGATTTAAGCGCCGGCAATGACGAGGGCTGGACGTGAGCTGTCAGTGGCCTCGGCGATCGAGGTGGCGACGGCATGGTCGGGGTCACGGTCCATCACGATGGAGTCGACATCGGCAAGCTCGGCAAAGCGGTACATGCCGCGTCCGTTAACCTTGCTGGTGTCCATGAGGGCGACGCTTTGATGGGCCGCGGCGATCATAGCCGTTTTGGTCTCGGCCATCTGGGGAAAGTCGGTCGTAAAGCCGCAGCTGGGGACAAAAGCGCCAGGGCACATGACGGCAAGATCGGCATGGACCATTTGGAGCGCCTGCATAGTGAGCGGTCCGTACAAATAACGATGGCCTTTGCGCAGCGCCCCGCCCAGCATGACGACATCGACTGAGGGCATGCTCTCGTCGATGTAATCGGCAATGGTTATGTCTGCCGTGATGACGGTGATACCGTCGCGCTGATCGAGGAGCCGGACGAACTCGAGCGCCGTGGTGCCCGAGTCGACGAGCAGGGTGTCACCATTGCCTACGAGTTCAATGGCGCTTTGAGCGATGGCTTGCTTGGCGGCGACATTGACGTTGATGCGGCGATCCTGGGTGGATACGGTCAGTCGCTTCTGGAGCGACACAGCGCCACCATGCGTACGGCGCAGCTTGCCGGACTCGGCGAGCGCGTCTAGGTCAGCACGGGCGGTAACGGAGGACACGCCAAAGGTCTGGGCGATTTCTGCCACTTGCACCGAGGCATTATGCTCGAGCATTTCCATAATGGCGGCACGACGCTCATCGGCGAAAGCTCGGGTTGTTGCATGGGCCATATCCACTCCATCGTCGTCTGAAATTTGCAGGAATTGTGTTGAGTCTATTTTCGTTCATTTTCTTTTTAAGTAAGAAAACGCCTTTCGATTACTTATCTTTTCTATAAAAGAAAGACGCTGAACGCACAAAATTCAATATCGAACATGTCCACTCGGCTCAAATTCCTTCCGTTTGCTTTTCAAAAATGACTGTATTGACCTGCATGGGCTCAATATCTCGCACATACAAAGCCGCTGAATTTCATACAATGAGCGCAGCAAAACGCAAGGTAAAACGCCTTGTGAACAACTACGCCCGATGTCCAGATGCGGGCGAGGGAGAGGAGCAAACGCTCATGGCACTTGTTACCACCGAAAAGATGCTCAAGGACGCTCAGGCCGGCCACTACGCTGTTGGCGCTTTCAACGTCGAGAACCTCGAGTTTGTTATGGCCGTTCTGGCCGCTGCCGAGGAGACCAAGTCCCCCGTCATCATGCAGACCACCCCGGGCACCATCAAGACCGCTGGTCTGGACTACTTCTACGGCATGGTCAAGGCTGCCGCCGAGCGCGCTTCCGTGCCCGTCGCTCTGCACCTCGATCACGGCGATGGCTATGACCGCTGCATGCAGGCTTTCCGCACTGGCTACACCTCTGTCATGATCGACGGTTCGCACGAGTCCTTCGAGGACAACATCGCCCTGACCAAGTCCGTCGCCGACGCTGGCCGCGCCATGGGCGTGCCCGTCGAGGCCGAGCTCGGCAAGGTTGGCGGCAAGGAGGACGACGGTCCCGCGGTTGAGGGCGAGAGCCCCTACACCGACCCCGCCGAGGCCAAGGAGTTCGTCGAGCGCACCGGCTGCACGTCCCTCGCTATTGGCGTTGGCACCAGCCACGGCGTGTACACGAGCGATCCGCACATCGAGCAGTCCGTGGTCAAGGCCATCCGCGACGCCGTCGACGTGCCGCTGGTTCTGCACGGCACCTCCGGTGTGCCCGATGAGCAAGTTGCCGAGGCTGTGAAGAACGGCATCTGCAAGGTCAACTACGCCACCGAGCTGCGTCAGGCCTACACCAAGGGCTTCATGGCCTACATGGCCGAGAACCCTGCCTGCTTCGACCCCAAGAAGCCGGCCAAGGAGGGCATGCGCGAGATCACCGAGCTGGTTAAGATCCGCATGACCAACCTCAACTCTGTGGGCAAGGCGGAGTAACAGCAAGGGTACTCTGATCCCACCGGGCCGTCCGGAAACGGAAAGGGGCCTATCTCACAGAACGTCCTCGGACATGTCGGAAGCCCCGCTGCGCGCTACGCGCTGCGGGGCTTCCTCCGTCCTGACGCTCCTATTTGGCAAGGTGTTTTTTAGAATCCATTTTGCGCTCGGCCTCGAACGC
>URDZ01000159.1:0-2211 GCA_900546725.1 uncultured Collinsella sp.
AACTGCGGGAACGGCCTATCCGCTCAATGTGTTCGGCTGAGATCGGAAATCAACCTCCCAAATTGACTACTTACAGACTATCGGTGTCCAAGACGATGGTGAACGGACCGTCGTTGACAAGATCGACTTTCATATCGGCGCCGAAGATGCCATGTGCTACTTGCTCGACGTCCTCGCGCACAAGCGTCAAGAAGTACTCGTAGAGCTCGTTGGCGACATCGGGGGCGCCGGCATCCGTAAACGACGGACGGCGGCCGTGGCGGCAGTCGGCAAACAGCGTGAACTGCGACACCACGAGCACCTCGCCGTCGACATCGGCAAGCGCCAAGTTGGTCTTGCCGTTCTCGTCCTCGTTGATGCGCAGCCCGCGGAGCTTGCCCCACAGCTTATCGGCCTCGGCACGCGTATCGCCATGGCCCACACCCAGCAGCACCAGGTAGCCGCGTCCAATGCGGCCCACGCACTCGCCGTCGACCGTCACGCCGGCGTTGAGCACGCGCTGCACCACCGCACGCACGGTCTACTCCTCGCCCGTCAGCTTGGCGGACAGATGCTCGAGCGCGTGGAAACGATGGCTGATGGCGTTCTTCTCGTCCGCCGTCAGCTCGGCCATGGTCTTGCCCGGCGTGTCGACCGGCAGGAACAGCGGGTCGTAGCCAAAACCATGGTCGCCGCGGCCCTCGTGCGCGATAACGCCCTCGCAGGCGCCCTCGCCATAGGTAACCAGACCATCCGTGTCGATGAGCGCAACGACGCTCATAAAGCGCGCGGTGCGATCCTCGTCCGCCACGCCTTCCAGGTTAACGAGCAGCTTTGCATTGTTGGCGGCATCGTCGCCGTGCACGCCCGCATAGCGCGCACTATACACACCGGGCTCGCCGTCCAGCGCGTCGACGACCAGGCCGGAATCGTCGGCGATGGCCATAAGCCCCGTCTCCTCAACCGCAGCCTGCGCCTTGATGATGGCGTTCTCCAAAAACGTCGTGCCGTTTTCCTCGGGGTCCTCAAAATCGCCCAGCTGGCCGAGCGCCACAAAGCGCACCTCGGGCATGACCTTGCCCAAAATGGCCTCGATCTCGGTGAGCTTATGGGCGTTGCCCGTTGCCACGACGATGGTCGCCGCCGGGTCGAGAGTGTCAATGTCGATCTTCTCAAGTGCCATGAGTGGCCTCCTTGTCTCTATAGCAATGCCGCGCCGAGGGCGACGAGGGCCTCTGCCTCTCCCCTCTCAATCAACGGCAGTCTTGTGTCTAGACGTCTCCGCAGATAAAACCTACCAAAATAAACCCGTCCCTTTTGGCAGGTTAGGCGATGGCTTGGCGCTGAAGCTCGATGAGCTCGGCGATACCCTTGTCGCCCAGGTCGAGCAGGGCGTTGAGGCGTTTGCGGTCAAAGGGCGCCTGCTCGCCGGTGCCCTGGAGCTCGATCATCTCGCCGGTGTCGGTGGCGACGAGGTTCATGTCGACCTCGGCATGGCTGTCCTCCGAATAATCGAGGTCAAGCAGAGTATTGCCGTCGACAACGCCCATGGAGATGGCAGCCACCTGGCCGATAAGCGGGATGCGTTCGATCTTGCCCGCCTCGACCCACATGGCGAGGGCGTCGTGCAGCGCCACCCAGGCGCCGGTGATGCTCGCTGTACGCGTGCCGCCATCGGCCTGAATCACATCGCAGTCGACGGTGACGGTGTACTCGCCGAGCGCCTTCATGTTGACGACGGTACGCAGGCTGCGGCCAATGAGGCGCTCGATCTCCATGGAGCGACCCTTGCGGTTGGCGTGTTCGCGCTTGCAGCGCTTGCCGGTCGACGCCGGCAGCATGGCGTATTCCGCGGTCACCCAGCCGGCCTTAGCTCCCTTTCGCCAGCCCGGCACGCCCTCCTCGATAGTGGCGGCGCACAGCACGCGCGTGTCACCGAACTCGGCCAAACACGAGCCGTGGGCGTGCTTCATGACGCCGCGAGTCAGTTTGATGGGGCGCAGCTCATCGGCGGCGCGGCCGTTGGCGCGGTTGACCTGCATATACTCCATGGAAAAATCCTTTCGGCAAAAGGTGAACGTGAGCCTTTGGTCGGCGACCCTATATCTATTTCAGTTCGTCGATATCGATATGCTCAATGCTCTTGAGCGGCTGACCAAAGATAAAGCTGCCCGCCACCGCAAACTCGGCAATGTTATCAGCCGTCGTGGCAAAACGATGCTGCGGCTCGGC
>URDZ01000160.1:0-2093 GCA_900546725.1 uncultured Collinsella sp.
GTACGAGCCGGTGGGGGCGACGTCGGCCGACGGTAACGCGGCGGTCGATTATCTGATTGATGCCGCGCGCACCTATGGTCCCGATCTGATCTACGTGGCGACCGGCCCGCTCTCCAACCTGGCGCTTGCCCTGGAGCGCGATGCGGCGGCGATGATGTCTATCGGTCGCGTGGTCGTGATGGGCGGTGCGCTTACCGTGCCCGGAAACGTGAGCGCGGGCGCCGAGGCCAACATGGCAAGTGATCCCGAGGCGGCCGATGCCGTGCTGCGTTCGGGCCGCAAGCTCACTATGGTGGGTCTGGATGTGACGCATCGCGTGGTGCTCACGCGTCGCGACATTGCCGGCTGGACGGGCTCGGGCACCATGGCCGGTTGCGCGTTTGCGAGCATGGTGGAGCACTACATTGGCTCGTACGAGATGAACGCACCCTACCTGGGTGGCTGTGCGCTGCACGATCCTCTGGCCGTTGCCGTGGCGATCGACCCTACGCTCGTGGGTGCGCTCGGCTGCAATCTGCGTGTTGATCTGCTAGGCGAGTATCGCGGCCGCACCATTTGCGACGAGCGCCGCCTATCCGATCCGGACAAGAGCGCGCTTGTGGCGCTGACCGTGGATGCCCCGCGCTTCCTGTCCGAGTTCAAGGCGCGCATGGCCCGTGTCCTTGGCTAAGTTGTCTTTTTGGGACGGGGCTTTTTTGACTGGTATGATTGGTGTGACCATTCGAACCAGCTAAAAGAGCCCGTCCCAAATTGACTACCGAGAGGATCTGCCATGGAGCGCATCGCGAGTTTTTCCGTTGACCATCTGCTGCTTGAGCCCGGCGTGTATGTGAGCCGCATCGACCGCGATCCGGCGACCGGTGCTGCCGTCACCACGTTTGACCTGCGCCTGACCACGCCCAACAAGGAGCCGGTCATGAACACCGCCGAGTGCCATACCATTGAGCACCTGGGCGCGACGTTCCTTCGCAATCATGCCGAGTGGTCGAGCCGCATTGTCTACTTTGGCCCCATGGGCTGCCGCACGGGCTTTTACCTCGTCGTATTTGGCGAGGTGACGAGCGAGGAGATCCTGCCGCTCGTGCGTGAGCTGTTCGAGTTTGTCGCCGACTTTGAGGGCGATGTCCCCGGTGCCGCTCCTGAGGAGTGCGGCAACTACCTGGACCAGAACCTTCCCATGGCTAACTGGCTCGCGCGCCGTTACCTCAACCGCGACCTGGCCGATATCGACGAGGGGCACCTGCACTATCAGCAGGCGTAAGGGCTTTATCGCCCAAAACGAGCGCATTAGGCGCCTTCGCTTATGCGGGGGTGCCTTTTTGCTGAGTGGTCGGGACGAGTGTTTAAAATCGCTTATGTTTGTTCTAGAATGTTCGTATAGTCACATTTACGAACAGGAGTGAACATGCATATCTACTCTGTCAACGATCCCGAGTTCAAATCCTATGGCAACGTTTGGGATGACGTTCCGTCCGAGCTCACGTCGCCCGTGCTCGAGGCGCTCTCAGCCACGCCCATTCCCGAGGGCAGCAAGTACGTAGCAAGCGCGCCGGAGCTCGAGGGCGTCAAAGATGCCGATAAACTGGGCTTTCTCATGTTTGGCGGCCGTCCCTTCCAGCTCGGCTGGTGCAACGGCCACAACACGCAGCTCAACTGCCTGGAGTATCACCGCGCCAGCGAGTTCAACCTGGGTGCACGCGATTTTATTTTGCTCGTGGCGCATCGCTGGGAGATTGAGGACGGCAAGCTCGACACCGCGTGCGTCAAGGCGTTCCGCGTGCCGGCGGGTACGGTTGTCGAGGTCTTCAACACCACGCTGCACTACACGCCGTGCATGGTCGACGAAGGCGGCTTCCAGGTGATGGTGGCGCTGCCGGCGGGCACCAACGGCCCGCGCCCCGAGGCCGCAGCCGACATGCCTGCCACCGGTGACAGCTACTGCTACTGGAAGGCCGACAAGTGGGTTCTCTGCCATGCTGACAGCCCCAAGGCTGCCGAGGGCGGCTACGTAGGTCTCATCGGCAAGAACCTCGACATCGCCGTGGACTAGCGCATCGCCCCAAACCACCACAAAGGTGCCTGTCCCCTTTGCG
>URDZ01000161.1:0-2032 GCA_900546725.1 uncultured Collinsella sp.
ATTACGCCCGCCGACGCCATGCTCGTGTACCTCAATGTGTACAACCAGGACCGCCTGCTGGATACGCCAACGGATATCGTCGTAAACCGCCTGTGCAAGATTTGGCGCGAGCTGGTCATTGCCGGCAAAAATGACGAGGACAAGGTCGATCTTGTTGAAGCGCCGAGCGTCGACGAGGAGGAGTCGCCCGCCAAGTCCACCTCCGGCGTGCTCAACTTCTTTATGGGCAAGACCGTCTATTCGGCGACCAACCCCCTGCGCATCGCCTTTATCCATGAGTTCCCCTGTGCGACGTCGAGCTGGGACAGCCTGCACGACCAAGGGCGTCAGTATCTCGATGAGCACTTTGGCGGTATCGTGCGCACCGAGGCGTTCGAGGACTGTCACGATCCGGATGTGTTCTACGCCGCCGTGGAAACGGCTGTCAAACATGGGGCAAACGTCATCTTCTCGACCTCGCACCGCCTGATGGAATACACGCTCAGGGCTGCCGTTGAGTATCCCCAGGTTCGGTTCCTCAACTGCTCTATCGGCCTTCCCCATCAAAGCGTCCGTTCGTACTTTGGCAAGATGTACGAGGCCAAGTTCCTCTTGGGCGCCCTTGCCGCCAGCATGGCGGACAACCACCGCATCGGCTACCACGCGTCGGTCTTCGCCTCGGGCGCGCTCAGCGAGATCAACGCCTTTGCGATTGGCGCCTCGCTGCTCGACCCCCGTGCGCAAATTATCCTGACTTGGGGCGATGTGCCCGCCGGAGGCCTTGCCGAGGCCATGTGCCGCGAAGGCGTAAGCGTCATGACCGGCGCCGACATGTCAAAGTCGCTCGAAGACCCCACGGCCTACGGACTTCACCGCCTGGTCGATGGCAAGGTTACCGGCATCGCCATGCCGGTATGGAACTGGGGCCGTTACTACGAGCTCATCGTTCGCAGCCTTCTTCACGGCACGTGGGACGAGACCAGCGACGACAACCAAGTGCGCGCTGTCAACTACTGGTATGGCATGAGCTCCGGCGTTATCGACATCCGTTACGCTCCGGGCCTACCCTACCAAACGCGCAAACTCGTGCAGTTGCTCCGCAACGGCATTGTTGTGGGATCCATCAACCCCTTTGGCGGCGAGCTCCACAGCCAGAACGGCGTGGTACAGATCGAAGGCTTCCCTCCGCTGCCGAGCACGCAGATTGTCGAGATGAATTGGCTGGCGGACAACGTGGTAGGCACCATTCCGCAGCTCGACGATGAGCCGAAAGTCCCTGCCCTATGAAAATCCTTGCCATAGCCGATACCGAAGAACGATGCCTTTGGGAGTGCTTTCGCAAGGAACGCTTTGAGGGAGTCGACCTGATTTTGTCCGCCGGCGATCTGGACCCGGACTATCTTGAGTTTTTGGTTACGGTCATCAACAAACCGCTCATCTACGTGCGCGGCAATCACGATGACCGCTACGCACGTCATGCACCGGGTGGATGTATCTGCGTAGAGGACAGCGTGTACACGTACCGAGGGATTCGCATTGCGGGCCTTGGCGGGTCCATGCGTTATCGCGACGGCGCCAACATGTACACCGAACGCGAGATGTCCAAGCGCATGCGTAAGCTGTCGCGTAAGGTTAGGATGGTCGGCGGGTGCGACATTCTGCTTACCCATGCACCCGCCGCCGGTATGGGTGATCTGGACGATCTGCCGCATCGAGGATTCGAGTGTTTTAACACAGCACTCGAATCCTGGAATCCCGACTACATGGTGCACGGGCATGTGCACCAAAGCTACGGTTGCGATTTTCAGCGCGAGCGTCAGCATGTGTGTGGAACGACGATCATCAACGCCTGCGGCTATACGCAGTTTGAGCTCGACCAGACGCACTACCCCATCCGCGGCTGGCAAGCAGCTTGGCTCAACTCACAAACCATGCGCCGCGAGCTCAAACGCCACGAAGCCATCGAGTCCTCAACAGCCAGAACCCCCTGGTAACCACTTTTAAGGCTTGACGCTGCGCCGGCCCCAAGCACCCCATCTCGCCCCTCAAGCCG
>URDZ01000162.1:0-2031 GCA_900546725.1 uncultured Collinsella sp.
CGTGCTCTTCTTCGGTTGGCTCAGGGAAACGCTGCACCACTTCATCGAGAAGATCGCCCGTTCCCGTTCCATGGAGCGCTGAAACCGGCCAAGGCTCCCCTAACCCAAGCTGCATGAATTCCCACATCGCGTTCGTGTCGTTGGGGTTGTCGAGCTTGTTCACCAGCAGAAAGACCGGCTTGTCGCAGCGCTTGAGCATGCGAGCGACCGACTCGTCCTCCTCGGTGACGCCGGTGCGGCCGTCGACCACAAACAGGATGACGGCGGCTTCCTCGGCGGCGGCGAGGGCCTGGTCGCGAATGGACGTGGCGAAGACGTCATCGCTCTTGAGCGGTTCGATGCCGCCCGTGTCGACGATGGTGAACTCGCGGCCGTTCCAATCGGCCGTGTGGTACGAGCGGTCGCGCGTGACGCCGCGGGACTCATGGACGATGGCGTCCGAGGTCTGGGCCAGGCGGTTAACGAGCGTGGACTTGCCCACGTTGGGGCGTCCGACGACGGCGACGATAGGTTTCATCTGCACTCCTTTAATGGGTAGGGTCAGTGGAAGTGTTAGAGTCGGCAGGCACAATGCCAAGGATGTGCTCCAGGGTATCGAGCAGCTCATGCGGCATGGTCGACACCACATGAACCTCGGCGCCGCGACTGGTAAGGCTTGCGAGTAAATCGTCACGATGATACTCGTCAAGCGTCATGCCGTCAGCGTTGAACATGAGCTTAGGCACAAAGAGCATAACCCCCGAGAGGTCCTGCGGCAGCTGTTCCAGAATGTCGCAGGCGACGATGAGGCCGGTCACGTCCACGTTGCCGCCAAAGTAGCGATTCTTGATGGCCGTGACGGTGCCGGCGAGCCCCTGCGGCGATTCCACGAAACGTGCCACGGTGTCGCGTGCGCTGGCGCCCGAGAGGCACAGCAGGTGCTGGCTGCGAGTGGCGATGGCCTCGCGGACGCGGGCCAGTCGTTCGGCATCGGCGGCGAGCACATCGTCCGTCTCGTCTAGGTATGAGCGGATCATGCCGATACCGTCGTAGTACTGCGGATAGCCGTCGTAAAAGTCCGCCTCGGGCGGATCGATGCCGGCGTCCAGGTAGAACTCGTCGCTCATCTGGAAGGTGTGGCGGCCAAAACGTTCGAAGGCGCGGTCCTGGTAGGGACGGATCATGGCAATGGTCTCGCGCGCGAGCTCGGGTTTGTCGCTGTAGGACCAGCTAAAGCGGTTCTGGTGCTTGGTAAAACCGAGCGGCACAATGCCCAGGCTTGTGATTTGCTCGTGCTCCTCGCAAAAGCGCAGGGTCTTTTCCAGCTCCTCGCCGTCGTTCATGCCGGGGCACAACACAATCTGCGCGTGGATCTCGATGCCGGCGGCCATGATGGCCTCGAGTACGTCCATGCCGCGCTGGGCGTTGCGGCCCATCATACGACGGCGGACGTCGGGGCTCACGGCATGGACCGACACGTTCATAGGGCTCATGTTGCGTTGGATGACGTTTTGCACGTCCTCGTCGGTGAGGTTCGTGAGCGTGACGAAGTTGCCCTGCAAAAAGCTCAGGCGGTAGTCGTCATCGCGAATATAGAGCGTTGAGCGGCCGCCCTTGGGGAGCATCGTCATAAAGCAGAACACGCAGGCGTTCACGCAGGTGCGCATGCCATCGAAGATGGGGCCATCGAACTCAAGGCCCCAGTCCTCTCCCGGGAAGCGGTCGAGCTCGACGGGGGTGACGGTGTTGTCGCGCGGGTCGAAAACCTCGAGGTCGACGGTATCATCGTCGGCCTCCCAGAGCCACACAATCATGTCGGTAAGCTGCTCACCGTTGACCGTGAGCACGCGCATGCCCGGCTCGATACCCACATCCCATGCGGGCGATTCGGGACGCACGTTCTTAACGAGCGCGCCCTCACCCGGCTCGGGGTCGCGGCTGCGCCCGTAATCGGCCACCTCGGCGGCGTATGCGGGTACGGTCTGGTCCATGATTAGCGGCAAAGCTCCTTGATGCGCTCTACGGCGCGTTCGATGTGTTCTTGCGGGGTGG